>CAIXUE010000143.1 GCA_903922545.1 uncultured Alphaproteobacteria bacterium
CCGCCGGCCTGCCGCCCCTGATCAAACAGGACGCGCAGTTGAAAGACCAACTGGCCGTGCTGGTCGGACGCTTTCCCAGTGACCAGCCGGTTGAAAAGATCGATCTGAACACGCTGCAACTGCCCCAGGATATTCCCGTCGCCCTGCCCTCCAAGCTGGTGGCGCAGCGGCCCGACATCATGCAGGCCGATGCCAATCTGCAAAGCGCCAGCGCCCTGATCGGCGTGGCGGTGGCGAACCGGCTGCCCAACCTGACCCTGTCCGGGCAAGTGGGTTCTTCGGCGCTGCAGTTCAACCAGATGTTCAGCGACGGCACCGGTTTCTGGAACGCCACGGCGGATATCGCCGGGCCCTTGTTTGACGGCTTTGCGCTTTATCACACCGAACAGGCCGCCCGGGCCAATTACGACCAGAGCGCTGCGCAATACCGCAGCACCGTGCTGACGGCGTTTCAGAATGTGGCCGATACGCTGACAGCGCTCGAGCAGGATGCGGCGGCGCTGAAATCAGCCAAGGACGCCGACGATGCCGCCAAATCGACACTGGACATCACCCAGTATCAATTGAAGGACGGCTACAACAACACGCTGGGACTTTTGAACGCGCAGCAGGCCTATCAACAGGCGCATATCGCCCTGCTGCAGGCACAGGCCAGCCGCTATGCCGACACCGCCGCGCTGTTTCAGGCGCTGGGCGGCGGCTGGTGGCACCGCACCGACGATCTGGGAGAAGCAAATGCGAAATAGGCTTTTGATGGCTGCGGCTTTTGTCGCGCTGTGCGTTGCCGGTTGCGGCAAGTCCGACACCGCCGCGCAGTCGGGCAATCCCAACAATGTCACCCTGACAGACGCGCAGCGCGCCAACATCAAGCTCACCACGGTGGCGGCGGGCGATTTTCGCAAGAATGTCGATACCACCGGTATTGTTGATTTTGACAATGACCAGGCCACCGCCATGCTGGCGCCCTTCTCGGGCACCGTTTCCAAGCTGTATGTGCAACCGGGAGATGTTGTGAAGAAAGGCCAGGCCCTGGCCGCTGTGGTTTCGCCCGATTATGCCGCCGCCGTCAGCACCTATCGCAAGGCCCTGGTCGCCGCCCAGAATGCCCGCAAGCTGGCCGATCTGGACAAGGACCTGTTGGCACATCAGGGCGTGTCGTCACGCGAAGAAGAACAGGCTCAGACCGACGCCGCCAGCGCCGAGGCCGACCGCGATGCCGGGTTGCAGGCGTTGCAGTCGCTGGGCGTGGATCCGGAACTGATCAAGGATACCGAAGCGGGCAAACCCACAGCCGCCGCGGAAGGCACCATCCGTGCGCCCATCGCAGGCACGGTGGTGGAAAAACTGATCCAGCCGGGGCAATTGCTGCAGGCCTCCACCACACCCGTCTTCACGGTGGCCGACCTGTCAAAGGTCTGGGTGATGGCGCATATCTTCGACACCGATGTGGATGCGGTGCATGTGGGCGACAGCGCTCAGATCTCCGCCGCCGGCCGGAATTTTACCGGCGTGGTGGACAATATCGGCGCCGAGCTTGATCCCAACACCCGTTCCATCGCCGTGCGGGTGGTGGTCAACAATCCCGGCGACCTGTTGAAGCGCCAGATGTATGTGCAGGTGCGTTTGCTGGACAAGCAGACGACCAAAGGCATCATCATCCCGGTTTCCGCCATTCTGCATGACGACGAAAACCTGCCTTTTGTATATGTGCAGCAGCAGGACAACGGCTTTGCCCGTGAGCATGTGACCCTGGGCTATCGCAGCGGCGATCAATACGACATTACCAACGGCCTTAAACCCGGCGAACAAGTGGTGACCGACGGCGCCCTGTTCCTGCAATTCATGCAGCAACAATGAGCGATCACAATCCGCTGACGGAATCTGGCGACATTCCCACGCCGCCGCGCTCGATCATGAACCGGATCGTGGCGTCATCGCTGGGCCAGCCCTTGCTGGTGGCGCTGTTGACCATTCTGCTTCTGGGCGCGGGCATTCGCTCGCTGGACCGGCTGCCGGTGGACGCCTATCCCGACCTGTCGCCGCCCATGGTGGAATTGATCACCCAATGGCCCGGCCAGTCGGCCGAGGAAGTCGAGCGTTTGATCACCGTGCCGATAGAGCGGGGCGTGAACGGCATCCCGCGCATGACGGCGCTGCGGTCCATTTCGCTGTACGGCCTGTCGGACGTGATCATGACGTTCGAAAACGGCACTGATAATTATTTCGCCCGGCAACAGGTTTACAATGCCATGCCGGACTTCAGCCTGCCCACTGGCATCGCGCCGGACATTTCACCGCTGTCTTCGCCCTCAGGCCTCATCTATCGTTATGTGCTGCAGAGCCCCGACCGCTCACCGATGGAATTGAAAACCATCGAGACCTGGACGGTGGAACCGGCCTTCCGGTCTGTGCCGGGCGTGGCGGATGATTCCGGTTTCGGCGGCGGCGACATGCAGTACCAGGTGCTGCTGGATCCCGCCAAGGTGGCGGGTGCCGGGCTTTCGGTGGCGCAGGTGGAGACTTCGCTCTCTTCCAACAATTCCAATGCCGGCGGCGGATTCTATTCCCAGGGCGGGCAGTTCTATTATGTGCGCGGCATTGGCCGCATGACCTCCACCGAGGATATCGGCAATGTGGTGGTGGCGGTGAACAACGGCACGCCCGTTCTGCTCAAAGACATTGGCCGGGTTGCCATCGGTATCGCGCCGCGCCTGGGCGAGTTCGGTTACAAAAAGCAGAACGACGCGGTGGAAGGCGTGATCCTGCTGCGCACCGGGGAAAAGGCGCAGGACGTGCTGAAGCGCGTTGAGGCCAAGACCGATGAATTGAACAACCAGGTGTTGCCCAAGGACGTCAAAATCGTTCCTTATTATGACCGCACCGATCTGATCACCCTTACCACCAGCACGGTGGAAGGCAATTTGCTGCGCGGCATGTTGCTGGTCGTGGTGGTGCTGATTTTCTTCCTGTACGACGTGCGGGCCGGGCTGATCGTGGCGGCCACCATCCCTCTGGCGCTGCTGTTTGCCTTTGTCTGCCTGGATATTCAGGGTGCTTCCGCGAACCTGCTTTCCATCGGTGCGATCGACTTCGGAATATTGGTCGATGCTGCGGTGGTGATGGTGGAGAATATTTTCCGCCAGATCGCCCTTCGGCACGGCAGGCCGATGCAAATTCTGGAAGTGATCAAACATGCCGCGGCGGAAGTGGACCGGCCATTGGTCTATGCCGTGGCGGTGATCGTGGTGGGCTTTTTGCCCATCTATGTACTGACGGGTCCGTCCGGGCTTCTGTTCAAGCCCATGGCCGACACCATGATCTTTGCCATCATCGGCTCACTAATTGTGACGCTGACTTTGCTGCCAGTTTTGTGCGCCTGGTTTATGCGCAATGGCGTGCAGGAAAAACGCAACAAGGGATATGAGTGGGTCAAGGAACGCTACATCAAGGGGTTGGATTATTGCCTGGCCCGGCCGTGGCAAACCGTGACGGCATCGGCCATCGCGCTGGTAGTGGCGCTGCTTCTGATCCCGTTTGTGGGGGCGGAGTTCATGCCCAAGCTGGACGAAGGCGCGCTGTGGGTGCGCGCCACCATGCCCTACACCATCTCCTACGACGAATCCGCCAAGCTCACGCCCAAGATCCGCGATGTGCTGGCTTCGTTTCCGCAAGTCACCACGGTGGCGTCGGAACTGGGCCGTCCGGATGACGGCACCGATTCCACGGGCTTCTTCAATGTGGAGTTTTTTGTTGGGCTGAAACCCTATGGGGAATGGACCGGCGAATATCGCAGCAAGCCGGCGCTGGAGGAGGCAATCAACAAAAAACTCTCCCAGTTTCCCGGGGTGGTGATCAATTTCAGCCAGCCGGCCGAAGACGCCGTGGACGAAGCCGAAACCGGCCTGAAAAGCGCCTTGGCGGTGAAACTGTTCGGCGGCGACCTGAATGTGCTGCAAACCAAAGGCAAGCAGATCAAGGAAGTGCTGCAAAATGTGCGCGGCATCACCGATGTCACGCTGGTGCAGGAGTTAGGCCAGCCCAGCCTGACCATCAAGATCGACCGTGCCAAGATCGCCCGTTACGGCCTGAATGTGGATGATATCAACGCCCTGATTACCACGGCCATTGGCGGCGATGTCGCCACGCAAGTTGTGCAGGGCGAAGAAGAGTTCGATCTGCTGGTGCGGCTGGATCAGCAGTATCGCGACAATCCCGAAGAAATCGGCAATGTCCCCGTCGCGACATCAGGCGGCCAGCAGATTCCCTTGAAAGAGCTGGCTGATATTTCGGTGACCAATGGGGCCTCGTTCATCTACCGCGAATCCAATTCCCGCTATATCGGCGTGCAGTTTGCGGTGGAGGGGCGTGATCTGGCAGGCGCCGTGGATGACGCCATTGCCCAGGTGAAGCAGAAAGTCACCCTGCCTCAAGGTTATCACGCAGATTGGGGCGGGGAATATTCCGAATATACCGCTTCACGCAGTCAGCTTTACGTGATTTTGCCGCTGACCCTGTTCTTCATTTTCATGCTGCTGTTCGCGCTTTACAGCAATTTCAAATTTCCCCTGATCACGGTCCTGGGGGTGCTGTTGTCGGCGCCGGTAGGCGGCATTGTCGCCTTGTTCGTGACCGGCACGCCCTTTTCCGTGTCATCTGCCGTTGGCTTTCTGGCCCTGTTCGGCGTCTCGGTGCAGACGGCGGTTGTTTACATCTCATACGTCAACGAGCTGAGGCTGGAAGGCATCTCCGCGAAAGACGCCATCCGTGAAGGTGCGATATTGCGCCTACGGCCCATCATGATGACGGCTCTGGTGGCGGCGCTGGGCCTGCTTCCGGCGGCATTGGCCACCGGCGTGGGCACGGATTCGCAAAAGCCCTTCGCCCTGGTGATTGTCAGCGGGCTGTTCACCCGGCTTTTGATCAGCGTATTCCTGATGCCGGTGCTTTACGCTCTGGTGGCACGCCCTGACGATCGCCTCGAAGTTTAAAATTGACAGCCCTCCGCACCTGGTGCGGAGGGCTGTCAGACGCTTTGGTTAGGGCGAAACCCACTTGTCCATGCGCGACGCGTAAAGGTAATTCTCTCTATGCGGGTAATGGTTTGCGCCACTTCTTCTTCGCCCGCGGGCTGTGTGGGCCGGCCATCCACACGATCGCAAACTTCCTTGATCGCCTGAATGTCGCCGGCCATGGCTTTTTCCACCAGCTTTGCGGCAATCACATGCAGCTTCTTGATCGCGTCACTTTCGCCATCCCCGGCCTCCCGCATCAAGGCCAGGATCAACGCATCGCGCATCAACTTGTCTGGCTTTCGCCCCTTGGCGGCGGGCCGGGCTTTGGTCATGAAAATCCCAGCCTTTGAAAGACATGACGGGCCACAAAAGATCGGCTAATCCTTTGCCCATGAGCGCCGCTGAACTCCAATCCTTGCGCCGGCAGGCCTTTGAAACCCACCAGCGCGGCCAGTTGGGGCAAGCCGAACAGCTTTATCGCCAGATCCTGGCGGCCGAGCCGGCGGATTTTCCAACCCTCAATCTTTTGGGCGTGCTGTACGCCCAGGCCGGCCGGCCCCAGAACGCGCTGGAGGTGATCGCCGCCGCCCTCAAAATCAATCCCCAATCGGCTTCCACGCTTTTCAATCAGGGCAATGTCCTGGACGCGCTGGGCCGTGCCGAAGATGCGCTTGCCAGTTTTGACGCCGCTCTGGCTATCCAGCCCGGTTATGTTGAAGTCCTGAACAACCGCGGCAAGATCTTGCGCGCCCTCAAGCGCCCGGAAGAAGCCCTGGCCAGCTTTGATCGCGCCTTGGCGGCACGGCCCGATTATGTCGAAGCCCATAACAATCGCGGCAATGTTCTTAAAGACATGAACCGCCCCGCCGAAGCCTTGGCCAGCTTTGACCGCGCCCTGGCTCTCAATCCTCGCCTTCCGGCGGTGCTTTCCAATCGCGGCAATGCACTGCGCGAACTGGAACGGCCCCAAGAAGCATTGGAAAGTTTCGATGCCGCCCTGGCTCTGGAGCCAAGCCAGCAGGACGCCTGGAATTCTCGCGGTCTGGTCTTGCGCAAACTGAACCGGCACGAAGAAGCTCTGGCCAGCTTCGACCGCGCCCTGGCGCTGAACGCCAATTTCGCTGCCGCGCTTTACAACCGGGGCGGCACGCTTTGGACCCTGGAACGCCGGGACGACGCCATGGTCAGTTTTGAACGGGCCGTTTCCCTGGAGCCCGCCTACGAAGAAGAGCTCAAGAAATACGGCTTCAATTTTGTGCTTTCAGCCGCCACCTGGAACCAGGGCTTCGACTGGGACAGCGGACGTGAACACGCCGCCGTAAAGGTGAGCGCCCTTGGCCGCATCTGAAAGAAAATGGCGGAACAAGCCGTCGGGCTATGGGAAGGGCGCTCGCCGCTGCGGCGATGGTTCAATTCACAAAGCGGGAGAATGACAAACATGTCTCACATTCTGCCCGGCCGTGCAAAGTGTTTTAGAAACTGAAAACGCACCGATGGCGCTCGCCGCTGCGGCGATGGGTCAATTCACAAAGCGGGAGAATGGCAAAACATGTCTCATATTCTGCCCGGCCACGCAAAGTGTTTTAGAACCTATTCCGATGCGCCGCTGGCGCGCTCCAATGCGGGATCGGCCGCACGCAGCTGCAAGGTGCCGAACAATTTCACCAGATCGTCGTGGCTGCCCGTGAAAATGTTGGCTGGCCTTTTGCGAAAATTCATCATCTCCTGATACAGCGGATCAGCCAGGTCGGCATTGTAGGTCCAGCCCGCCAGGTACATCAGCCGCAGATTGCGGTCAGTATTAATCTGCGCGCCGTCCAGCCAGCCCGCCAGATCCGATTGCTGGGCGGTGAAAGTGCCATAAAGCTTGGTCGCGGAATTAAATCCGATCTGCGCCAGCGATTCCCGAACCGGCCCGTAATCCGGCCGCGCCAGTCTGGCTTCAACGGCGCTGATGTCCACATGCAAGGGATCGTTCTGCCCCATCATGACCATGTCGTAGCCCTCTCCACCATTTTGGGTGTTGGACCAGGCCGTGCCGTTGGGAAACACGCGGAAGAACGTTGCCATCTCGCTTTTGATGGTCGTCTGGTCTGTCTGGTACAGCGGCACGTACAGCGTGAAATAACCACCGGGATTGAGATGCGCCTTGACCGCGCGGAAATAATCCTCGGTGTAGATAGACGCTGTGCCCTTGACCCACACATCCAGCGGATCACTGGCGATAATGTCGTACTTCTCTTTGGTGGTCATGATGTAATGCCGCGCATCGTCGTAAACGATATGAAAGCGCGGATCGTGATAGATATTGTTGTCGGCGCCCGCAAAATGCTTGCTCGAAGTGGGCGGAATCACCGGCTCAATCTCGCACACCGTGATGCTCTTGACCGACGGATAGCGGGTGAAGCTGCCCGCCGAAACGCCCGCGCCAAAACCAATGCCCAAAATTTTCACGGGATTGGGGTGCAGCAGCGCCGGCAGATGGCCCACCATGCGCTGCAGGCGCATGTCAGCCTCCTGATCCGAAGCCTCAACATGGCCGCTGACGCTGATTTCGGTGATGCCGTCATTGCGCTGGGTAATCGCCACGGTGGAATTCATCCCTTCCACCACCTCGAGTGCCCGCATCTCCTTGTTGAACGCTGGCGCATCGGGGCCATAGGCCACAGCCGCCACCGATTGCGGCGGCACCAGGAAGGCCAGCACCGCTGCCGCCGCCAGGCTACCCACTGCGCCTATCATCCAGGCGGGCGTGCGGCGGATTTCCGGGAGCAAGACGATCACGCCGCTCAGGGCCGCCATGATCAGCATCACCCGCTCGGTATTCTGGCTGCCGATGCTGGTGATCAGCACCAGACTGGTGATCAGCGCACCCGCAATTCCGCCAAAGGTGTTGGCGGCATAAATCCGCCCCACCGGCCGCGCGGGGTCAGCCGGGCCTGACACTGCCGCCATCGCCAGGGGAAAACTCGCGCCCCACAGCAAAGTGGCGGGGAGCAGCGCCATGCCGGCGCGCATCAAGTCGCCGCGCGCAATTTCCCAGCCATCCATGGATGCCAGCGGCGGCAAAGTCGGCAGCACGATCGAAATGATATAAGCCGCCCAGGCGATAGCGCCCGCCAGCAGCAATTGGCTGACACCCAGCGCGATGCGCGGCCGCACCCAGCGCAAGGCCAGCGCCGCAAACCCACTGCCGGCCGCCATGCCGATCAGAAACACCGCCAGGATGATGGAAAAAGCATAAACCGTTGCGGCGAACATCATGCCGATCAGCCGCGTCCAAACCACTTCGGCGCCCAGCGCCGTCATGCCCGACAGCGCAATGGTCAGCGCCACCGGCCTAAAACCCGCATCCAGACGCTCGTCCGTCCTGGCCCGCGGTATAGCCACAACCGGCGCCCACCTGGTGCGCTCCGACAGCCAAAAGCTTATTCCCGCCACCACGACATTGATCGCTACCGCCGCATAGCTTGCCACACCCACATCGAACAGGCGCAGCAGCACGAAAGCGGCGACAAGCGCACCCAGAACCGCGCCCAGCGTATTGCCGGCATAAAGCCAGCCCCACAGCGACGCGGCGCGCGGCGAAGACCGCACAAAGCGCGAAATCGCCGGCAGCGATGCCCCCATCAGAAAGGTGGGCGGCAACAGGCACAAAGCCGCCAGCATCCCGCGCAGCAGCATGGAAGGCATGCCGGCCTGCTCGCCCGCGAAATACAGCTTGTCCAGAAGTGGGATCAGCCACAACACCAAAAGCCCGCAAGCCCCGATGCCGATCTCAATCACGGCATAAACGCGCAAGGGATGCCGATCCTGCGGCGCAAAGCGCGGCAACAGATAACTGCCCAGGCACAGCCCGCCCATAAAGCTGGCCAGCAGCACCGCCAGCGACAGCGCTGTCGAACCGATGGCCAGTTGCAAAAGCTGATACCAGGTGATTTCATAAATCAGCGCGGCAGCACCGCTGGCCGTAAACAATGCCAGCACCAACGCAACCGCGCCTGCGCGCGCGCCACTTTCTGAAGTCATCGCCACCCTGCCCCATATATCGTTCGATATTTTTGGCCCGGCACTTCCCGCCCAGGCAGACGGAAAGGCTGTTATAACCGGGATGGGCGTCAGTGGCTACGCCGGGTTTCGCTCAAGATCTTCAACCGTGCCGCTTCGCGCTTCAGGCTCTCCCGGTATTTGCGGTTCGCGTCCCTGTTGCAATGAACGCAATTGCGCTGGCCGGGCCGCCAGGGCCCGCGGCCGCATTTGCACATATGCGGGCCAGCTTCGTCCTGCGCCTCACTGGTATGGATTTCAGGAAGGAATTTTTCGCTGCGTTCCATCACATCGCATATCCATAATGGCGCGCCAAAAGACTGAGGGCGACACGAAGGCCAAACGCCGCCGCCCGCCTGTCCTCCTTCACCAACCCGGCGCAATGCTCCAGGGAAAAGGGATGATCCTCCGGCATCAGGAACAGGGTGGTCAGCCGCGTCAGCTCTGGCGGCAGCACCGCAAGCGCTTTGGCAACCCGCTGGCCTGCATCCAGCGCCGCATCAGACAGCACCCCGGCTGGTCCGCCCTGTCCGCGTACACCGATCATCATGCGCGGAGCGGTCTCGATCTTGGCGGTCTGCCAGTCGGCCTGCAGCCGCCGCCCCGCATGAAGCTGGTGATCTCCGATACTGTTGTGATCCCGCAGCCATTGCAGCCGATCCACCCGCCGCCAGGCTTTCGGCGCGCCGGCGGCAGGCGATATCACCCTGTCCCGCCGGTGCTGGGCGCTGATCAAGGATGGTGTTTCCGGCTGCTCGCCAAGCGGTTTTCCAATTTTGCTCTTTGCTTTTTTCATGCCGCCCCCTTCAGCCGGAACACGCCGATCATCCGGCCATGACAGGCCCGCCGGTCAGAGACGGCAAAACCCACCCGCACGAATTCATTTTTCTGGAACACCGCGCCCAAAATGCGCGGGTCGGCGTCTTCCGGCGGCGGACAGACCTCCCGTACGTCATTGATGGTGACTTCACCTTTTTCCACGGCAATGTGCCGCGCCGCGATGCGAGCCTGGGCGACCCAGTTGCCGTTCATGTCTTTTCTCCTGGATAAAGATCGGGCCGCAGCGCATGCGCGCTGATTTTTCCGCCCGTGGCTTCTTCAATGGCCAGGCACCACTCTCCCGGAACGCTCCGGTCGCGGTGAACCGCGTTCCACACCCGCTGCTGCGAAACTGCCCCGCCCGTCCGCGCCGAAAGCAGCCGTGCCAGCGCCGCCTGGCCGCCGCACAGCTGGGCGGCACGGATCAGGGCGGTCTTTTGCGGCGAAAGCGGCATAGGCCGGAGATACAATTATTGTTGTTATTGGGTCAAGAAAGAATGACAAGGAATGTTGTGTTTTAGCGCTGGACCTTCAACAACATCCGTTGTAACTTCCCGCCATGCCCCTCGCCACCCGCATCGCCCAGGCAATGAAACAGGCCGGTCTCAATCAGCCGGGCCTTGCCCGCGCCGCCACGCGTCCGCGCGCTCCGGTCTCACAACAGGTGGTTCAGCATCTGCTGTCGGGCCGCAATTCCACCAGCCGGCACCTGCCCGCCATTGCCGAAGCGCTGGGCGTCAGCCTCGACTGGCTGGCGGGCGGCAAGGGCAAATTCCGCCGCGCCGAATCGCTGCTCGTCGGCAAGGTCGGCGCCGGCGCGGAGATCACCCGCTTTGACGAAGGCACGGTGCTGGCGGGGATCGAACAGCCGCCCGGCATCGATGCGCCCAATGTCGCCGAGATCAGCGGCACATCGCAGTACCCGCTTCAGGAAGGTTGGCTGATTTTTTATGGCCCCGAACATCAGGGCATTCCCGAAGACTGTATCGGCAAACTTTGCGTCGTTCAGGTCAAGGATGGTCCCACCCTGCTGAAAACCCTCAAGCGCGGCAGCCGCAAAGGCCTGTTCCGCCTGGAAAGCTGGAACGCCCCGCCGCGCGACGATGTCCGGCTCGTCTGGGCGGCGCGGGTGATGGATATCCGCCCGCGCTAGTCTTTCAGCGCCAGCTGCATCTCCACCACGTCCACCCAGCGGCCGAATTTGAAGCCCACGCCGCGCAATTCCCCGATTCGGCGAAAGCCCAGCTTTTCGTGCAGGCCGATAGAAGCGGTGTTCTCAGCATCGCCGATGCGCGCCAGCATCTGGCGAAAATCCCGCACCGCACAATCGGCAATCAGGCGCCGCATCAAAGACATGCCAAACCCCTGCCGCCCCTGTCCCGGCGCCACATAGACGGAATTCTCGACCGTGAAACGATAGGCCGAACGGCTGTGAAACAGCGCGGCATAGGCATACGCGGCCAGCCCATTGTCATTCTCTGCCACCAGATAGGGCAATCCCGCTTCCGCAATTTTGCGAAAGCGCGCCGCCATCTCTTCGGCGTCCGGCGCAATTTCCTCAAAGGTAAAGCAGCTCGTGGTGACGTAATGCCCGTATATCCGCGCCAAGGCGGCGGCGTCGCTTTCACGGGCTTCGCGGATCATCATGGCCATCAGCCTAACAGAAAAATCCACCCCACGGCACAGCGGCTAAAACGCCATTTGCGAAACAATAATTGTTGTATTCTCGCTTTATGCCCCAACCCGCTGATCTTCACCCGCCCCGTTCCACCGCCCGCGCCGCCTGGCGTGAAGACTTCATCCGCCGCCAGCTCGCAGGCCTGAAAGATCTCGGGCTCAGCGACGAAGCTCTGCGCCGCGAGGACGCTCTGCTGCGTGGCGGCTTTTTGGCCAGGGCGGGACTTTTCGGCGCGCCCGATGTGGCATGACGAACTTTATTTCAATGACCCTGCTGCCGATAACGTCTTTGGCCGCGAGGCGCTGGCGCCCCGCCGTCACGCCCAATTGCTGGAATTCTTGCCCCGCGGCGGCCGCCTCTGCGATTTTCCGCGCGGCCAGCCCCGCCCGCCCCTGACCGACACGCTGGACCGGGCTTTGAAAAAGCTGATTTAAAGCACCGCTTATCACTGCTTGCCGCGATCATCCGACTCCCAATCCTTCGGCTGGGAGCCGTCAAAATCCGGCAACAGCGCGATCAGCGCGAAAAGCAGCAGAAGAATCCCGCCCGCCATCCATACTTCCCGCATATCCGTGTCCACAACGCGCCGGTCTGCCGCCGGTGCGGTCCATCCCAGCGGCATGGCGCCCGGCGCCTCGCAATGCATGGGCGAGCCGTCCCGCCCCTGGCAGATTGGAGCAGCCGCAACCGGCTGTAGAATCATCAGAAATGCGGCAACTGCGAAAACCCATCCGCGCATGGCCAATTCTAGGCTTTCCCTGCAAGGACGCCATAGCGGGAATTAATTTCTGCCAACCTGCATCCGACTTTCCCTTCATGCGTTTCACAATTTGGAAGGGTGAACCAATAGGAGCGCATTTATATGAAGATTTTTGGAAAACTCCTCGCTACCGCGGCTGTTGCCTCGGGAATTGCTATCGCTTTCACGGCCCCGGCCTCAGCCTATGTCGCCTGCAACCGCGAAGGTGATTGCTGGCACACCAGCAGAGTCGCGGTGCCGGGCGTAAGGTTCGATTATCATCCGGATGACTGGTATTTCCACCAGCATTGGGATGCGGACCGTCACTTCCGCGACTATCACGCCGGCCGCGGTTATTGGCGCGGCGGTGTCTGGGTCACGCTTTAATCCCGGCACGGCAGATCGGCCGGTTTCAAACCGGTAAAAAGGCCCGGACCGGCAACGGTTCGGGCTTTTTGTTTGGCCTCCTTTTGGGCCGATTTACACGCTAGGATGCTCCTTTAAAGAGCCTGGAATGAGGATTTTGAAAAACATCTTGGCCATTTCGGCCTTGGCTGTCGCGAGCTTTGCCCCGTCCGGCGCCGTTCAGGCGCAGGAACAGCGGGCGGCCGCGGACCCTTACACCCTTTGCAGCTTTTATCCTCAGGCGGCGGCTTGTGAAGCGGTTTATCAGGAAGCGCTGAAAGACGATTCGCGCCCTTCGTCCCGCTCCATCCGCGACGCTTTCAATTTATACGCCCGTTATCTGAAAAACCCCGGCGCCCTCACAGATCAGGATCGCGCCTGGCTTGCCAGCAATGCCATCAGCCTGCCGGCTGATCTTGGCGAGGCTGATCTTGGCGGATTGCACAATGTGATCAATGATCCGGCCTTGACGAAAGATGCGACGCTGCACACCAATGCGGTCAAGAATTTCATCAGCCGTGCGGTCGAGGCTGAGATTTTTTGTGGCTTGAATATCTGCGGGGAAAGCCGCCTGAATGGCACCTCGGGCGCCTGATCATAAGCTTGGGGGACATCATGCAAAAATTCTTGCTTCTTCTTGCCGCTTTGGCCGCAAGCCAGTCCGCTTTGGCTGCGCCTGCGCCGGCCATCGACAATGAATGCGTCACGGTCTGGGATATCAATCTTGCACCCGGCGCCTCTGCACCGCCGCTTCCAGCTGACAATGACCGGGTGGTGATGTTCCTGGAGGGTGGCCGCATTAAAACCGTCACCGACGGCAAGGCGCGCACCACGGCCCGCAAATTTGGCGACGCCATGCTGATCCCCAAGGGCAGCACCGCTATCGATACGCTTATTTCCGGCAGCCCCGCGCATGAGATCGTGGTGGCGCTCAAGGACCACGCCGAACCGGCCACGCTCAACACCGGCGGCCTGCCGCTGGCCTTTCCGCGCCCCGGCTCGGTCAAGGTTCTGGAAAATAGCCGCGCCATTGTCTGGCATTACAGTTGGGTGCCGGGCAAACCCACCGCCATGCACTTTCATGACAAGGATGTGGTGGTGGCCTACCGGTATGACGGCACCCTCAAATCCACCACGCCGGATGGCGCTGTCACGGAAAATCCATACAAAAAGGGCGAAATCCGCTTCAACAAGTCCAACCGCACCCATTCGGAATTGCTGGCCACAGGCCGGCAAAGCGCGGTGATCCTGGAACTGAAATAAAACAGTCCGTCACGCCGAACCAGCGAAAGACTCAGTGTCCGCTGCTGTTGGAAATTCCGCTGTCGGAAATACCGCTGCTGTTGTTGAAACCGCTATTGTTGGCCAGCAGGCTGGCAAATTGCGCCAGCACGCTTTCCAGCGTGTTGTTGCTGGTCGAGCCCAGTGTATTGGTGTTCGAACCGCCGCCATTGGTGTTGGTATTG
Source organism: uncultured Alphaproteobacteria bacterium (assembly GCA_903922545.1). The sequence goes on from CAIXUE010000143.1 coordinate 14,167, forward strand.
CCGTTGGAATTGCCGTTGGAATTGCCGTTGCCGTTCGAATTTCCGTTGCCATTGCCGTTGCCGGTTGAACCGCCGCCTGTATGAACGCCACCGGAATTGCCGCCGCCAGATCCACCGCCATGGCCAGAACCAGAGCCCGAACCAGATCCCGACCCGGTACTGCCGAAATTATAGATATTCGTGTTTTTGATATTGATGGATTTGTTGACCGTGATGTTGGTCGAATTGTCGATCACTTTTGAATTGTTGATATTTTCAGTGACGTTGGTGTTGGTGGAATTGTTGACGTTGTTGGTGATCTTCACCGGACTGTAATCTTCAACCGGCTTGTTGATATTGACGTTCTGCGACGCATCGACATTTTTGGTCACCGTCGTGGGCGCGTAAACATTCAGCCTGGTGGAAGAGTTGATATTGTTGGTGACCTTGTTCGTCTCCACCACATTCAGTCTGGCGGGAAAGGAATGCGCGGAATAATTCACCCCATGCAGGGTGATATTATGACTGCCGCTGTAATGCGCGCCCCCGGCCTCGGCGCCCAGCGATCCCGCCGCGAGCCCGAAGCCCGCAAGCAGGACGAGATAAGACCTTTGTCCCATAGTGACGCCTCCCCGGCGCCCGGCACGGGCCGCCTCAAGCGTATCGTTCAGGAACCGTGCCACCGTCCATCCGGGCAATGCCCGCGAACCTGTTTCAGATTGGGGCAAAAGCTGAAACTCCAGGGCTGAAGCCCGCGCGCACTCTATATAATCGCTGCCAGGACTGATTCCGTCTTCGGTCCGCACGCAACCCAGGGGGCATCCATGGCAAGTCTTCAGGCTGGCAGCACCGGCCCGGCCGTCGTCGCGCTGCAGAAAGCGCTTCAGGCGCATGGCTTTTCTCCTGGCGGAACGGATGGAAATTTCGGTCCCGGCACCACCCAGGCCGTCATCGGTTTCCAGAAATCCCGAAGCCTGACGGCAGACGGCGTTGCCGGTCCCGATACCCAGGCCGCGCTGGGCCTTTCCGCATCCGCCGGTCCCTTGCCCCAATTTTCTGTCGCGGTGGTCAGCCAGATGTTTCCGGTCACCCCGGTTCGCAACATCACCGCTAATCTTCCCGATGTGCTGTCATCTTTGGTGGCGGCACAGCTCACCGCCACGCCTTTGGCGCTGGCGGCGCTGGCCACCATCCGGGCTGAAACCGAGAGCTTCGAACCGATCAGCGAATTTGTTTCGCAGTTCAACACCAGCCCGGGCGGCACGCCTTTCAATCTTTATGATCATCGCGCCGATCTGGGAAATCAGGGCCCGCCCGACGGCGCCAGTTTCAAGGGCCGCGGCTATGTCCAGCTTACCGGCCGCGTCAATTACACCAAGTTCGGCCCGCTGGTCGGCGCGGATCTGGTGAACAATCCCGACCAGGCCAATGACCCTGGCGTCGCGGCCAATATTCTTTCCGCCTTCATCGGCGCCAAAAAATCCGCCATCGCCACCGCGCTGGCTGACAACGATCTTGCGGCGGCGCGCCGCCTGGTCAATGGCGGCAGCAATGGGCTGGACCGCTTCTCCAGCGCCTTCACCATCGGCCAGAAACTGGTCGGCGGTTAAACGCTTCGCCGCCGGCAATAGCCGGCAAGCTGCAACGCCGCCGTGATCGCCACAGCCGCCAGCGCCAGACCCAGGAACGTCCCGGGCTGACTTTCCACGCCTTCCTGATAGGTGAAGGTGTGAATGGCGGTAAGCCCGAAACAGGCATAATTCCAGCGCTGCAATTCTTTCCACCCAGGCGCGCCCAGCCTCTTCAGCATCGCGTCATTCGACGTCGCCAGCAGCAAAATCAGGATCAGTGTGGCGATCAGGCCGGTGAAATTGGCCAGACCAAACATGTCGTGGCGCACGGGAAAGGCATGCGCTTTCTCGGTGGGACCATAGACATAATAAAGCCAGGGCCGGCCCCGCAGATGTACGCACTGGCCGATCCCGGCATGAATCACACCCGCGATGCCGGCCCAGATTCCCACATCCCGCCGGACATCCATTGAAACGGCAAGCCGGCTGCCGGCAAGCACTTTCAGGGGACCGATCAACAAAGCCGCCGCCATCAATCCCAGCGCCGGGTAAGCAGTGGCAAAACTCAGGCGGGAAATCAGATCTGCCACCGGGCGCACAGCATAAAACAGCGCGGCCGAAGCCAGGGTGAGCAACCCCAGCGGCAGGTGATGGCTGTAAAGACGCTGGCGCAGACGGGGTGAGATCACGCCCCCATTCTAGAATGGGAAGCAGCGGATCGTCACCCCGTTCGCTGTTGCCTAGCCTTCGGCCAGCTGCAGCCCGACATAGGCCGCCGCGCCATCGCGCATCACCAAAAGCGGTATCGCCGCTTTCTTCTGCTGTTCGGCGCTATGGATGGCCGAGGCAACCTCCTGCGGCGTGCTGACAGCGGTCTGGCCAACCCGTTCGATCACATCGCCTGCCTGGATGCCGCTTTCATCGGCCCGGCTGCCATCGGTGACCGAGGCCACCACAACTCCCTTCACACCAGGGCCCAGATCAAGCTGGCTGCGCGTATTGGGCGTCAGCGTTTCCAGCGACAATCCCACCGGCGCCGAGGCCGGCGTGGCAGCTGTGGCGGCCGATGCCATCTTCTCGCTGCTCTGGCTTGCGATCGTGACATTCAGGCTGCGCTGCTTCTGATCGCGCCAGACCGTCAGGCTGATCGTCTTGCCCTGCGGCGTATCAGCCACCGCCAGCGCCAGGTCGCGCGCTTCATGGATGGGCTTGCCCTCAAACGCGGTGATAACGTCGCCCTGCTGCAACTGCGCCTTGGCCGCAGGCGAACCGTCTTCCACGCTGGCCACCAGCACGCCATTGTCGTTCGGCAACCCCACCGATTTGGCCAGGCTTTCCGTCATCGGTTGCATGGAAACGCCCAGCCAGCCACGGGCCACATTGCCGTGTTCGCGCAGCTGCGCCACGATGGTTTTGGCGACGTTGGACGGAATGGCAAAGCCGATGCCGACACTGCCGCCGGTGGGCGAATAGATCGCCGTGTCTATGCCGACCACCTGGCCGGTCTGGTTGAACAGCGGGCCGCCCGAATTGCCGGGATTGATCGGCGCATCAATCTGCATGAAATCGTCATAGGGGCCTTCATTGATGTCGCGGCCATGCGCCGAAATGATGCCGGCTGTCACGGTACCGCCCAGCCCATAGGGGTTGCCGACCGCAATCACCCAGTCGCCTTCCTGCGCATTGTCGGAATTGCCGAACGCGACATAGGGCAGCGTGTGTCCGGCATCGATCTTGACCAGCGCCAGATCAGTCTTGTCGTCATGGCCGATCACTTTGGCGGTGTATTTCTTGCCATCCGTCAGCGTGACCGAAACATCGCGGGCGCCATCCACCACATGATTGTTGGTCACGATATAGCCGGCCGGATCGATGATGAAACCGGAACCCAGGGCGTGCTGCAGGGGCGCGCGGCGCGCGGCGCCATCACCGCCACGCTGCTGGTTGAAATAACGGCGCAGCATGTCGCCAAACTGCCCCTGCATGTCCGGCATCTGGCCCTGTTCCTGAACGCTTTCTTCGCCGGAACCTTGCGATGTGACAGCGATCTGAACCACCGCCGGCTTCACCTTGGCCACCAGGCTGGAAAATCCGGGCTGGATATTGGCGGGTGTCACGCTCAGCGGCGCGGGAACCGGCTGACCCGAAACTGCCCAGGCCACACCGCCGCCGCCAAACGCCGCGCCCAACAGCAGGGCGGCAACAAGCGCGCGCGGCGCACGGAAATTCGATTGGGATGCGATCATTTGAGGTTTTCCTTCCATTTCGCGAATGCGCGCGTGCCTTGCGCTTTGCATTCAGATTGGAAGCAAGATGTAGGTGTTCAATATGGAGCAGCGTTGAACAACGAATTAAATAAACGAAGGCTCGCGCCCGAAATTTCGCCACCACATTTGCACAA
>CAIXUE010000144.1 GCA_903922545.1 uncultured Alphaproteobacteria bacterium
CAATTCGAAGCGACCAGCAAAGACGGCACCAAGATTCCCTATTTCGTGACGCGGCCGAATAATCTTTCCGGCCCCGCGCCCACGGTTCTGTACGGCTATGGCGGCTTTGAGGTTTCGCTGACGCCGTCCTACTCCGCCAATTTTGGCCGGCTGTGGCTGAGCCATGGTGGCATCTATGTGGTGGCCAATATCCGCGGCGGCGGCGAATTCGGCCCCGCCTGGCATGAAGCGGCGCTGAAAACCCACCGCCAGCGCGCCTATGACGATTTCGCCGCCGTGGCGGAAGATCTGGAAAAGCGCGGCCTCACCACACCCAAACAACTGGGCATCATGGGCGGCAGCAATGGCGGACTTCTGGTCTCAACCGTGATGACGCAGATACCAGACAAATTGGGCGCGGTGGTCTGCCAGGTGCCGCTGATTGATATGATCGCTTACACCCATATCGGCGCGGGCGCGAGCTGGGTGGGCGAATATGGCGATCCCGCCGATCCCAAAATGCGCGATTACATTCTGACTTACAGCCCGTACCAGAATGTCAAACCGGGCGTGAAATATCCGCCGGTGTTTTTCGTCACCGCCACCAGCGATGACCGCGTCACGCCGGTGCATGCCCGCAAGATGGCCGCCAAAATGGAAGCCCAGGGGCACGACGTGCTGTTTTACGAAAACACCGATGGCGGCCATGCCGCCGCCGCCGACCACAAGCAGAACGCCGAAATGTGGGCGCTGTCCTTCGTCTATCTGGCGCAGAAGTTGGGGCTCAAATCCTAACCCGGACTTGCGCCCTGGATGTTCAGCCGCAGCATGGTGATGGACTGCGCCGCTACCTTACTTGTCATGGCCCACCGGAGTGCGGGCCATCCAGGTGAAGCGCACGCAACCATAACAGGAGAGTCTGCGTCACCTGGATAGCCCGGATTCCCGGGCTATGACAGATGAGCGGATCACCCCGGACTCGCACCCTGAATGTTCAGCCGCAGCATGTAGATGGACTGGGCCGCGGTCATGAACAGATAATCGCGCTTGGGACCCGCAAAACAAAGATTGGCACAAGTCTCCGGCAAACGAATGCGCCCGATCAGCTTGCCCGCCGGATTCCAGATCGTGACCCCGGCATAACCCAACGGCGCGGTTGATCCTGCCCAGATATTGCCGATCTTGTCGGCCCGCATGCCGTCCGGCCCGCAATGCACGCCATCGACATTGCAGTCGGTGAAGAGTCGGAAATTCTTCGCGGTCTTGCCTTCCACATCCCCCACCTCAAGATTGGCGCCGCGCACCAGATACAGCTTCTTGTAATCGGGTGAGAAACAGATGCCGTTGGGCACCTTGCCGTCCGGCGCCAGCACCAGCTCCAGCTTGCCGCTGGGGTCCCAGCGATAAACATTCGTGGGAACCTGGCTTTTGGTGCTGCCGATAATGCCAAGCTGGCCCGCGCCGATTTTGGGATCGCGCACCCCTTCGGCATCTTCCGGCCCGCCGCCGATATCGGGATGACCTTCCGACAATTGATCGCCATAAAGCGGATCGGTGAACCAGATGCTGCCATCGGGATGCGGCGCCAGGTCATTGGGCGAATTAAGCGGCTTGCCCTCGAAATTGTCGGCGATAATGGTGGTTGTACCGTCATGCTCGAACCGCACCACGCGGCGCAGGTAATCCTGGCAGGAAATCAGCCGGCCCTGGAAATCGAACGTGTTGCCGTTGGAGTTATAGCCGGGCCGCTTGAAGGGCGCGAAGGCGCCGGTCTCCCAGATATAGCGCCAGGTGACATCGCCCTTCACATCGCTGAACACGGCGTACTGGCCTTCATTCGACCAGGCCGGGCCTTCCGCCCATTGATAGCCGGTGGAAAGCCGTTTGATCACCGCTTGGCCGCTGCGCAAATTGCCGAAGCTGCGGTCCACCACGATCACATCCGGATCGGGAAAGATGTTGGGCGCAGCCCCTGGCCCGTAAGTGCGGGGTGGGTTGGAGAGGATAGATAAGGGGGTAGCGAGCTGCGCGGTGCTTTGCGCCCAGGCGGCGGCGGGCAAAAGCGCGGCCCCCCCGGCCAATACGCTGCGGCGGTTTAAAGGATAACCCATGGAATCCTCCCTGTTTTGGGGGAAGGGTCTGAGGGGGCCGGGGAACTGTCAATGCCCCGAAGTTTGACTTTCAGCCTTCTGGACGCCTAAAACCCGGCCATTCCGGAAAGACCAAAGGCCTTTCCGGTCCCCCGCCTGGCGCGGGGGATCGCCCCCAGGCAGCGCGTTGCGCCCCCTGGGGCGCTTGTGTTTGGTTTTTGCGCCGCTGTGCGGCGCGGGGTGCTTGGAGTATTCGGTCGGTGTTCGAAAGTCTTCAATCCCGCCTAACGGGCGTATTCGACAAGCTTCGCGGGCGCGGTGCGCTCAGCGAGGCTGATGTCGATGCCGCCTTGGCCGAAGTGCGCGCCGCCCTGATCGAGGCCGACGTCTCGCTGCCGGTGGTGAAAGATTTCATTGAAAAGGTCCGCCCCCGCGCCGTGGGCGAAAACGTCATCCGCTCGGTCACCCCCGGCCAGCAGGTCATCAAGATCGTTCATGATGTGCTGGTCGAAACCCTGGGCAGTGAGCACAGCGCGTTGTCGCTGGGCTCGCCCCCGGCGCCGATCCTGATGGTCGGCCTGCAGGGCTCGGGCAAAACCACCACCAGCGCCAAGCTGGGCCTGCTGCTGACGGGCAGGGACAAGAAAAAAGTCTTGATGGCCTCGCTGGACGTGAACCGTCCCGCCGCGATGGAGCAGTTGAAAGTGCTGGGCGAACAGGCCGGCGTCGCCACTTTGCCGGTGGTGGCGGGCCAGGATCCGCTGACGATTGCCAAGCGCGCCATGGCGTCGGCCAAGGTCGGCGGTTACGACGTTTTGATTTTGGATACCGCCGGCCGCCAGTCGATCGACGAACAATTGATGAGCGAAGTCGCCGCCATAAAGGCCGCCGTCAATCCGCATGAAACCCTGCTGGTGGCCGACAGCCTGACCGGCCAGGACGCGGTGAATATCGCCCGCAACTTCAACGAACGGGTCAAGCTGACCGGCATCATTCTGACGCGCGTCGATGGTGATGCCCGCGGCGGCGCGGCTCTTTCCATGCGCAGCGTCACCGGCGCGCCGATCAAATATCTGGGCGCGGGCGAAAAGCTGGACGCGCTGGAAGTCTTCCATCCCGCCCGTGTTGCCGCCCGCATTCTGGACATGGGCGATGTGGTCTCGCTGGTGGAAAAAGCCGCCGAGACGCTCGACAAGGACGAAGCGGAAAAGATCGCCGCCAAAATGAAAAAAGGGTCGTTCGACATGAACGACCTGCGCGCCCAGTTGAACCAGATGAAAAAGCTGGGTGGCATGAAAGGCGTGCTGGGCATGCTGCCCGGCGTGGGCAAGATCAAGGGCCAGCTGGAAGCCGCCGGTCTGGATGACCGCATTCTGACCCGCCAGGAAGCCATTATCTGCTCCATGACCAAGACCGAGCGGGTCGATCCGGATGTGATCAACGGCTCGCGCAGAAAGCGCATCGCCGCGGGCGCGGGCGTGGATGTCAGCGAGGTCAACAAGCTTTTGAAAATGCACCGCCAGATGGCGGACATGATGAAGAAAATGGGCAAGGGCGGCCGCATGCCGCAAATGCCCGGCGGCATGCCTGGTGGTTTTCCGCCCGGAATTTTTCCGGGACGGCGTTAGTTCACAAGTCAAGTTAACGGTTCAACAGAAGGAAAGAACAAATGGCTCTTCGTATTCGTCTGGCGCGCGGCGGCACCAAGAAACGCCCGCATTA
>CAIXUE010000145.1 GCA_903922545.1 uncultured Alphaproteobacteria bacterium
CAATTGTAAACAATGACGGATGTTTTGATTTACAATTCAGAAAAGATACACGTCACGAAAGAACGGGCTCACCCCCCAAAACGTCATGAATATGAAAGACTTGCATTTGGAAATGCAACTGCGCCTTGACGTTTGCGCGAGCGCGATTTTTTGAAAATTCAAAAAACCCCTGATTTTATTGTATCAGATGAATCATTCCGTGTACGGATGAAAAAACTGCGCATTTGCGGGCGCTCCGTCATTTTATTGCATTTTGTGCGAATCACCCCTCTTCGGGGATATTGAGTCGCTTTTTCAGAGCGGCGTTGACCGCTCCCGGATTGGCCTTGCCGCCGGTCTGCTTCATCACCTGACCAACAAACCAGGCGGCCAGTTTCGGTTTGGCCTTCACCTCTTCCACCTTGTCGGGATTGGCGGCGATCACCGCTTCGATGGCCGCATCGATGGCGCCGGTGTCGGTCACCTGGCGCAGGCCACGCGATTCCACAATTGCCACCGGGTCGCCTCCCTCGGTCCAGACGATGTCGAGCAGGTCCTTGGCGATCTTGCCGGAGATGGTGCCGGCCGCGATCATGGCCACGATGGCGTTGTTGGCGGCAGCGCTTACCGGCACATCGGTGATGGAGAGCCCGTCACGGTTCAGCCGGCCCAGGACTTCGTTGTTCAGCCAGTTGGCGGCCGCCTTGGCGTCCACCCCCTTGGCCAATTCCTCATAGAAATCGGCCAGCTCGCGCTCCGCCACCAGCACCGAGGCGTCATAGGGCGACAGCCCCTTGGCGATAAAGCGGGCTTTCTTCTCATCCGGCAGTTCCGGCAGGGATTTTTCGATCTCCCCCACCCAGGCCGCGTCCAGTTCCAGCGGCAGAAGGTCGGGATCGGGGAAATAGCGATAGTCGTGCGCTTCTTCCTTGGAGCGCATGGAGCGGGTTTCGCCCTGTTTGGAATCGAACAGGCGGGTTTCCTGTTTGATCGTCCCGCCCGCCTCGATGACCTCAACCTGGCGGCGCGCCTCATATTCGACCGCCTGGCCGACAAAGCGCATGGAATTGACGTTCTTGATCTCGCAGCGGGTCCCCAGGGGCCCGCCGGGCTTCCTGACCGAGACATTGACGTCGGCCCGCATCGAGCCTTCATCCATATTGCCGTCGCAGGTGCCCAGATAGCGCACGATGGCGCGCAATTTCCTCAAAAAGGCCGAGGCTTCTTCCGAGGAGCGCATGTCTGGCCTGGTGACGATTTCCATCAGCGCGATGCCGGAGCGGTTCAAATCCACATAGGAAGAATCGGGCGACTGGTCATGCACGCTTTTGCCGGCATCCTGTTCCAGATGCAGGCGCTCGATACCCACCCGGATGGAACTGCCATCCTTGAGGTCGATAAAAACTTCGCCCTCGCCCACGATCGGGTTCTTGTACTGACTGATCTGATAGCCCTGGGGCAGGTCGGGATAAAAGTAGTTCTTGCGGTCGAAAATGCTGGTCAGATTGATCTGGGCCTTCAGCCCCAGCCCGGTGCGCACAGCTTGCTCGACACATTTCTCATTGATCACCGGCAACATGCCGGGCATGCCGGCATCCACGAAACTGACCTGAGCGTTAGGCGACGCGCCAAATTCGGTGGAAGCGCCCGAGAACAGCTTGGATTTGGACAGAACCTGGGCATGGACTTCCAGGCCGATAACGATCTCCCAATCGCCGGTCTGGCCCTTGATGAATTTATTCGGCGCCGCGTTCATCAGACCCTCCACCAGTTGGCGGGCTTGTGCTTGAAAGAAGCCGCTTCTTCGATGGCCAGCCCCGCGCGCAGCACGGTGCCCTCGTCAAACGCCTTGCCGATCAGCTGCAGGCCCAGCGGCAAGCCGCTTTCCGTCAGCCCCGCCGGCACGGCCAGCCCCGGCAACCCGGCCAGGTTTACCGTCACGGTGAAAACGTCATTCAGATACATGGCCACCGGATCATCACTCTTGCCGCCGACAGCAAAGGCCGGCCCCGGGGTGGCGGGGGTCAGCAGCACGTCGCATTTTTCATAAGCCTGGGTGAAGTCGCGCGCGATCAGGGAACGCAGCTTCTGGGCGCGGGTGTAATAGGCATCGTAATAACCGGCCGACAACACATAAGTGCCGATCAGGATGCGCCGCTGCACTTCTGCGCCAAAACCTTCGGCGCGGCTTTTTTCATAAAGGTCGGTGATGTCACGCGCACCCTTGGCCCGGTGACCAAAACGAATGCCGTCATAGCGCGCCAGATTGGACGAAGCTTCGGCAGGCGCCACGATGTAATAGGTCGGCAGCGCGTATTTGGTGTGGGGTAGCGACACTTCCACGATCTGCGCACCCTGGGCCTTCAGCCATTCGGAGCCCTTGTCCCACAAGGCCGCGATTTCCGGCGGCGCGCCGTCCATGCGGTATTCCTTCGGGATGCCGACGCGAAGACCCTTGACGCCGCCTTCCAGCAGCTTTTCGTAATCGGGCACCGGCAGATCCACGCTGGTGGAATCCTTGGCATCCACGCTGGCCATGCTGGTGAGCATGATGGCGGCGTCGCGCACCGTCTTTGTCATGGGCCCGGCCTGATCCAGCGACGAGGCAAAAGCAACAATGCCCCAGCGCGAGCAGCGGCCATACGTAGGTTTCAGGCCCACAGTTCCCGTTACCGCGGCGGGCTGGCGGATGGAGCCACCCGTGTCGGTGCCGGTGGCGGCCAGGCAAAGATCAGCGGCAACCGCGGCGGATGATCCGCCGGACGATCCGCCCGGCACCAGATTGGCGTTGGAATTCTTCGCCCGCCAGGGATTGAAAACCGGGCCATAGCCGCTGGTCTCATTGGACGAGCCCATGGCGAATTCGTCCAGATTGGTCTTGCCCAGCATCACCGCGCCGGCATTCCACAAATTCTGTGACACCGTGGATTCATAAGGCGGCACGAAATTGTCCAGGATTTTGCTTCCCGCCGTGGTGCGGACACCTTTGGTGCAGAACAGATCCTTGATCGCCAGCGGCACGCCTTCCAGCGCTCCGCCCTCGCCTTTCGCAAGGCGCGCATCCGAGGCCGCCGCCATCTCCAGCGCTTTTTCCGGCGTCTCGGTGACATAGGCGTTCAGCGCGCGGGCGCCTTCAACCGCCTTGACGAATTCGCCGGTCAGCTCGCGGGAGGAAATCTTCTTGGCCTTCAGGGCATCGCGCGCCTGGGCCAGCGTAAATCCGGTGGACGACATTATTCCACCACCTTGGGCACAAGAAAGAAATCGCCTTCATGCTCGGGCGCGTTCTTCATCAGGGCTTCCGCCGCCCCGCCATCATTGACCTGGTCCTGCCGCCATTTCAGTTTCTGGGCCACCACCGAGGTCATGGCCGGCACGCCATCGACATTCACTTCGTTCAGCATCTCGACCCAGCCCAATATGCCGTTCAACTCGCCTGCCAGGGAGCCAAGTTTTTCCTCCGGCACCGCCAGGCGGGCCAGTTTGGCGATACGGCGCACAGTGTCCTTGTCAACGGACATGGGTTTCCTGATCTGTTAGAAAAGCTTTGATCTTGCTAGCAATCAGGGACAAGGCTGGCAAGGAAAAGGGGCTTAAATTCATGGCGGTGACAGACATAGCCGCCCTGAAACTCCAGCGGGACCAGCGGCTTCTGGGCCTGGACCTTGGCGAAAAGACCATCGGGCTGGCCCTGTCCGACCGGCTCCTGACCGTGGCCACGCCGTTTGAAACCCTCAAACGGGGCAAATTCGCCGCCGATGCGGCCCGGCTGGACATAATAATAAGTGAGCAGGGCGTTGGCGGCCTGGTGGTCGGGCTGCCCCTGAACATGGACGGCTCGGATGGCCCCTCGGCCCAGTCGGCCCGCGCCTTTGGCCGCAACTGGGCAGCGCATTCGCCCCTGCCCCTGATCTTCCAGGACGAACGGCTTTCCACCAGCGCCGTCACCCGCACCCTGATCGAGGCCGATACCTCGCGCAAAAGGCGGGACGAAGTGGTGGACAAGATGGCCGCAGCCTACATCCTGCAAAATGCGCTGGAGCGGCTGCGGGCTTTTCGATGAGCGACGGTTTTTCTTCCTACGATGGGGCGCCCGCGCATTTCCGCTGGCTGCCGCCGGGATTGCGCCCGCCCGTCGCTATGCAGTGGCGACAGGAAAAGATTTTCCTTCTGGTCGGTGTGGCCGCGCTGTTCGCCGGCTTCGACGTGAATGTGTTCGGCCTGGCGGCGCCCCAGATCCAGGCCAGCCTGGGTATCCCCGAAGACCAGCTTGGCCTGACGGTATCGCTGTTCCGTATCGCCGCGCTGGTTGCCCTGGTGATTTGCGCCAATGCCGATCTGGTGGGGCGCCGCCGGTTGCTGCTGGTGACGATTTTCGGCCAGGCGGTCTTCACATTGGCGACCGCGTTCACCCCCAGCTACAACCTGTTTGTCGGCGCACAGTTTCTCACCCGCGTTTTTGGCTATGCCGAAGAAATGCTCTGTTATGTCGTGATCGCCGAGGAAATGGCGGCCGGGGCGCGCGGCTGGGCCAATGGCACATTGAGCGCGCTGGATTATACCGGCGCAGGCCTGGCCTCACTGGTCTTCGCAGCAGTCACCATCCTGCCCTATGGCTGGCGCTCCCTGTATGTGATCGGCGCGGTACCGCTGTTCCTGGTCGCCTGGCTCAGGCGCAATCTGCCCGAGACAAAGCGTTTCGCCGCCCAGGAAAAAATTGTGGCGCTGCGCTCGCGCTGGACGCAATCCAAACGGCTGCTGCGCGAATTGGCGACCCAATATCCCGGCCGCATTCTCATCATCCTGATCGCCGCCACCGCGTTTGGCTTCGCCATGGGGCCGGCCACCGTTCTGCAATCCAAATATATGCAGAGCGTCTATCACTATCAGGCGTGGCAGACTTCGCTGGTGATCATTCCCGGCGGCTTGATCGGATTGGGTCTTGCCATCCGCACGGGACGCCTCTCTGACCGGTTGGGCCGCAGGCCCGTGACAGCAGCGATCACCGCCCTGGGCGGCATCGCCTTTTTCCTTTTTTACAGCGGGGCTGCCGGCTGGGCCATGCCGCCGCTTTGGGTTATCGCCTTTTTCGGCTTCTTCTCTGGCGAAGCGCTGATCGCCGGCTATGCGCTGGAGATTGTGCCCACCGAGTATCGCGCCACGGTTTCAGGCCTGCGCTATGTGGCCGAGATCGGCGCGGGCGGCATCAGCCTGGCGCTGGAAGGGCGGCTTTACGACCATTTCCAGGCCCATGGCCCGGCCATTCAGACATTCCTGTGTGCAATTCCCATCACGGTGATTGCGGTGCTGTTCCTGCCCGAGCCGGCAGGTAAATCTCTGGAAGAAATAGCTGCTTAACCGCGTCGGCAATGCCTGCTTGCCGCGGCCCCGGTCCCTGTCTATAAGGCCCACTTTAATGACATCCGCGCTACGCCAGCCGATCCTCAAATCAAGCCATTTGCTTGGGATCGAAGGAATTTCCGCGTCCGAGGTCACGGCCCTGCTCGACCTGGCCGAGACCTATGCCAGCCTTAATCGCGGCACCGAAAAGAAAAGCGCCCTGCTCAAGGGCCGCACGCTGATCAACCTGTTCTTTGAGGCCAGCACCCGCACCCAGAGTTCGTTCGAGCTGGCGGGCAAGCGCATGGGTGCGGACGTGCTCAATATGAGCGTGAAAACCTCGTCCGTCTCCAAGGGGGAGACGCTGATCGATACCGCAACCACCCTCAACGCCATGCGCCCCGATATTCTGGTGGTGCGCCATCACGACAGCGGCGCGGCCGAGCTTTTGTCCCGCAAGCTGGACTGCAGCGTGGTCAATGCCGGCGATGGGAGCCACGAACATCCCACCCAGGCGCTGCTCGACGCCCTTACCATTCGTCGCCATCGCGGCGGTTTTGAAAATCTCACCGTGGCGATCTGCGGCGACATCCTGCATTCGCGGGTGGC
>CAIXUE010000146.1 GCA_903922545.1 uncultured Alphaproteobacteria bacterium
CAGTATCAAAAGCAATATTGATGATTGTTTCGGTCGCAGGTCTCAGTCAACCGGCGTTTGCGTTCACGCCCAACAAGACCCCTCTCACTTCTACCGAAAAACACATCGAGACTCTTGGAACCGGCATTGCCGTTGCGTTGCCGCTTATAGCCGGCGGCATTACTCTCTGGAAAAAGGATAGGGTAGGGTCGGCGCAACTGCTCGTAGAAACTGTGCTAACCGTCGGGACAGCATTTGCGCTAAAAAATATCGTTCGCGAACAGCGACCGGACGGCTCCGATTATCAATCGTTCCCCTCGGATACTACAGCTTTAGCCGCATCAGGATCGTCCTTCCTGTGGGGACGGTATGGGTGGCAGTATGGCTTACCGGCGACGGCATTAACCGAATTTGTCTCTTACAGCCGCGTCCAGGCTAGACAACATCGGTGGTACGATACACTGGCAAGTTCGGCACTTGCGGCGGGATATAGCTATGTACTGACCACACCCTTCAAGCGTCGGTACAATATCGACACGTCATTATCTGCAAATCCAGATGGGGGAGAAATTCGATTTTCCTATGCGTGGTAAGCAGTATGCAGACGGGCAGTTTGAGTAAGCAATAAAGAATGGGAATAGGCGTCCATACGCGGACGAACAGGCATTGGCGAACGATCCCTACCAACGGGAGCCCCCTTGTGGGAGAGGCTACGGATCGATCTCCCCTAGTGATCAACGGCGAAAACCATACGCACTTGTCCGAACTCGCGCGATTGATCGCGCCGGGACATGGCGTTGCCAACTATAGAATTTCAAAGTGGGGCCGGAAGTGGGGCCGTGAAAAAATGCCGAGTATATATTGGTTACTATTCAAACACTTCGAGCAAAAATTTGGCGGACAGGGTGGGATTCGAACCCACGATACCCTTGCAGGTACGCCGCATTTCGAGTGCGGTACATTCAACCACTCTGCCACCTGTCCAATTCCGGTGATAAGCGAGCGATTGCGCGAAAACAAGCGGCTCTTTTGGTTGGCTTTTTGGCCCTGAGTTGCGCGCGGCTTTTCATTACAATTTGCAACTCATTCGCAACTGTCTGCCAGGAACGCCCGGTTCCACACGCCTTTGCGGGATTGCTTTTGCTTTGCTCCCCGGCGGGTGATACCTCTTGCGACAATTAAAGAGTGCATCCGGTTCAAACCGGAGCTGTTCCAGGGCCGGGGAGCGATTTTTGAGAAAACAACTCGCGACTGCCGTTTTTTCTGTGGCTTTGCTCGGAGGCGCCGCCGCCTGGGCACAGGATGTGACGCCTGACACCAGCGCGCCATCGCCGTTTGAAATGCCGCAATACAGCTGGGCGAAGACCCTGGACGGCAAGCCCTGGGGTTCGACCTCGGGCATCGATATGGATTCCAAGGGCAATGTCTGGGCGATTGGCCGCTGCGGCGCCAACACCTGCGATGGCTCCAACATTGCGCCGGTCTATGAACTGGATATGGCCACCGGCAAGCCGATCAAATCCATCGGCGCGGGGCTGTTCGCCTGGCCGCATGGTTTCGCTATCGACAAGCAGGGCAACCTGTATGTGAGCGACGGCCTGGCCAGCAAAGACGGCACCAAGGGCCACACCGTCACCAAGATGGATCAGAACGGCAAGGTGCTGCTGGTGATCGGCACGCCCGGCAAAGCCGGTGGCGGCCCCGATCATCTGAATGAGCCTTGCGATGTCGCCATTGCGCCCAACGGCGATATCTTTGTCGCCGATGGCCATAGCGGCACCGCCGCCAACACGCCGGCCGATTATGTCACCCGCATCGTGCATTTCTCGCCGACGGGAAAATTCATCAATGCCTGGGGCACCCTGGGCAGCGGCGACAGCCAGTTCAAGGCGCCGCACGCTTTGGCGTTCGACAATGAAGGCCGGCTGTTCGTCGCCGACCGCGGCAACAATCGCGTGCTGATCTTCAGCCAGGCCGGCAAGCAGCTTGCCTCCTGGAAACAGTTCGGCCGCCCCGTCGGTCTTTGGATCGACAAGAAAGACACGCTTTACGTCACCGATGCCGATTCCACCGCGCAGCTTAATCCCGGCTGGCCCAAGGGCATCTGGATCGGCAGCGCCAAGACCGGAAAAATCAGCGGCTTTGTGCCCGACCCCTATGCCGGCGAAGGCGTGCTGGTCGCGCCCGACGGCAATCTCTATGCGGCGGTCAATGTGCCGCCCCATGGCATCACCAAATACGCACTTCCCTACACGCCACCCGCCGCAAAACCGAAAAGTTAGGAGCGATCCCATGAATCCGGATGACACGCGCGTTGAAGACATGACTGAAACTTCCCGACGCAAATTCCTTGTGGCCTCGATGACCGGCCTGTCCGCGACCTGGGTTGCGGCCAACTGGGACAGCGTTGCCCATGCCGCCGATATTCCGGCCGGCACACCCACCGCTTTCTTCACCCCCACCCAGATGGCGGATGTGGAAGCGATCAGCGCCCAGATCATTCCCACCACCGATACGCCCGGCGCCAAGGAAGCCCGCGTTGTCTATTTCATCGATTATGCGCTGGTGAGCTTCGCCAAGAGTTCGCAGGACGTTTACACCAAGGGCCTGGCCGATCTGACCGTGAAGGCCCATGCCGTGAACGCCAATGTCGATGGCTTTGCCGGCCTGACGCCGGCACAGCAGGTCCAGGTGCTGACCTCGATCGAAAAGACCCCGTTCTTCCAGGCGGTCCGCAGCCACACCATCATGGGCATGTTCGCGGCGCCCCAGCATGGCGGCAACTTCCAGAAGGCGGGCTGGAAGCTGATTGATTTCGACGACAGCCTCAATTTCCAGCCGCCCTTCGGCGCTTACGACCGGGTTTAAGGAGAACGATCATGGGAAAGATTTACGATCCGAACGAAGAGGTTGATTTCGTCATCATCGGCTCGGGCGCCGGCGGCGGCGTGATGGCCAAGAAATTGTCCATGGCCGGTTTCTCCTGCGTCGTGCTGGAGCAGGGCGGCTGGGGTTCCTACGGCAAGGAAGAATCCGCCAACAAGGATGAGCTGGTGAACCGCTTTCCGGCGCCAGACGACATGCTGCTCTCCGATCCCAAGCGGCAGGTTTCCACCTTCCGCCGCACAGCCGATGAAAAGGCGCAGATCTTCAACAATTCCTATGGCTGCGTGATCGGCGGCGGCACCGTGACCTACGGCGCCTCCAACTGGCGGCATCTGCCCTGGGAGTTCGACGAACTTTCCCGTTTCGGCGGCATTCCCGGCGCCAACATCACCGACTGGCCCATCAGCTATGAAGAGATGGAGCCCTATTACACCCAGGCCGAATGGGAAATCGGCGTTTCGGGCCAGCGCATCAACACGCCCTTTATGGCGCCGATGTCCAAGCCCTATCCGCTGCCGCCCCAGCCGCAAAAATCCTCCGGCGCGCTGCTGC
>CAIXUE010000147.1 GCA_903922545.1 uncultured Alphaproteobacteria bacterium
GCCAATGCCGCGCTGGAAGCCGCCCCCGGCACCGTCAATGAAGACCCGGAAGGATCGGGCTGGTTCTTCAAACTGAAGGGTGTGGCGGCAGGCGATTTCGCCAAGCTGATGACCCTTGATGCCTATGCCGAGTTTGTCAAAGGACTTTAGCGCCGCGTGTCATGGCCCGCCGGAGTGCGGGCCACCCAAGTGAAACCGACGATGGACTGGCAGAAAGAAATATCGAACAGCTTTTCTAAAGCGTTCCAGGTGTCACCTGGATGGCCCGGATTCCCGGGCCATGGCAATAAGAGGCTTTGATGCGCTACCTTCCCTTATCTCAGAACGACCGCAAGACCATGCTGGCCAAGATCGGCGCGCCCAATATCGACGCGCTGTTCCGCGATGTGCCGCGCGCTGCCGTGGTGCCGCTGTCGGCGTTCGATCTGCCCGACACGCAGGGCGAGCTGGAAGTGGACCGCGCCTTGTCGAAGCTGGCGGCGCGCAATGTGGCGGCGGGCTCCGGGCCGTTTTTCTGCGGCGCGGGCGCCTACAAGCATCATGTGCCCAGCGCGGTGGATCATCTGATCCAGCGGTCGGAATTTCTGACCTCCTACACGCCCTATCAGCCGGAAATCGCGCAGGGCACGCTGCAATATCTGTTCGAATTCCAGACCCAGGTGGCGCTGCTGACGGGCATGGAGGTGGCCAATGCCTCGCTTTATGACGGCTCCACCGCCACCGCCGAAGCGGTGATGATGGCCCAGCGCATCACGCGGCGCGGCAAGGCCATTCTGTCGGGCGGACTGCATCCGCATTATGCCGAAACGGTGGAAACCGTGGCCGGACTTCAAGGCCAGATGCTGCGCAGCCCGGTGACACCGGGCAAGGCGGAAGACATTATCGCCCTGATCGACGAAGAAACCGCCTGTGTGGTGGTGCAAAGCCCCGATGTGTTCGGGCTGATCCGCAATCTGCGCCCCATCGCGGACGCGGCCCATGCCAAGGGCGCGCTTTTGATTGCGGTGGTCACCGAGATTGTGTCGCTGGGCCTTCTGGAATCGCCGGGCGCGCAGGGCGCCGACATTGTGGCCGCCGAGGGCCAGAGCATCGGCAATGGCCTGAATTTCGGCGGACCATATGTGGGGCTGTTCGCCACCCGCGAGAAATTCCTGCGCCAGATGCCCGGAAGGCTGACCGGCGAAACCACCGATGTGGATGGGCGGCGCGGTTATGTGCTGACGCTTTCCACCCGCGAGCAGCATATCCGCCGCGAAAAGGCCACCAGCAATATCTGCACCAATTCGGGGCTTTGCACCCTGGCTTTCACCATTCATCTGTCGCTGCTGGGTGAGGAAGGCTTCACGCGGCTGGCGCGGCTGAACCATGCCAAGGCCAGCGCCTTGGCGGACCGGCTTTGCGCCATACCCGGCGTGGAGTTGGTGACGCCGGCCTTTTTCAATGAGTTCACGCTGAAGTTGCCGGTTTCGGGCGCGTTGGCGGTTGAGAAACTGGCGGGCAAGGGCGTGCTGGCCGGTGTGCCGGCTTCGCGTCTGATGCCACACGAGAAAGAGGCGCAAAATCTTCTGATCGTGGCGGTGACGGAAACCAATACCGAAGATGATTTCGCCGTTTTCGAGCGCGCTCTCAGGGAGGTTGTGTAATGGAATTGGAAACCAACCGCCGCCGCGTCGTCGCGCCCGGTTATGTCGCCCCGGAAGAATTGCCCACCATTTCAGGCGACCGGGGCCTGGATCACGAAGAAAAACTGATTTTTGAAATTGGCCGCGAAGGCGTGACGGGCGTGGATCTGCCCGTGGCGCAGCTTTCGCCGGCGCGGCTGGGCGGTCAGCAGCGCAAAGGCGCCATCGGGTTGCCGGGCCTGAGTGAGCCGGAAGTGATCCGCCATTATGTGCGCCTGTCGCGGATGAATTACGCGATTGATGCGGGGCTTTATCCGCTGGGTTCCTGCACCATGAAGCACAATCCGCGGCTGAATGAGAAAATGGCGCGGTTGCCGGGTTTTGGCGATCTGCATCCCCTGGCGCCGCAGAGCGCCACCCAGGGCGCGCTGAAACTGATTGCGGACTTGATGAACTGGCTGACCACGCTGACCGGCATGCCGGCGGTGGCCATGTCGCCCAAGGCGGGCGCGCATGGCGAGCTTTGCGGCCTTCTGGCCATCCGGGCCGCCATCGCGGCGCGGGGTGAAAACAGGCCGCGCATTTTGGTGCCGGAATCGGCGCATGGCACCAATCCGGCGACGGCTGCCTTTGCCGGCTTTACCGTGGACGAAGTGCCGGCCATGCCCAATGGCCGTGTCGATGCCGAAGCGCTGAAAGCCAAGCTGGGGCCGGATGTGGCGGCGATCATGCTGACCAATCCCAACACCTGCGGGCTGTTCGAAGGCGAAGTGATTGAAATCGCCAAGGCGGTACACGCAGCGGGCGCCTATTTTTATTGCGATGGCGCCAATTTCAACGCCATCGCGGGCCGGGTGCGGCCGGGCGATCTGGGCATCGACGCCATGCATATCAACCTGCACAAGACCTTTTCCACGCCGCATGGCGGCGGCGGTCCGGGCGCAGGGCCGGTGGTGCTGTCGGCGGCGCTGGCGCCGTTCGCGCCCTTGCCATTGCTGGTGGCCGATGGCGATGGGTTCCGGCTGATCGAAGACCGGGATGAATTGCCGGAAGGCGCCAAACCTTTTGGCCGCATGAGCGCTTTTCATGGCCAGATGGGCATGTTTGTGCGGGCCTTGTCTTACATGCTGAGCCATGGCCGCGATGGCGTGCGCCAGGCCAGTGAAGATTCGGTGCTGTCGGCCAATTACATTCTGGCGTCACTGAAAGACGTGATGAGCGCGCCGTTCGGCGAAGGGCCTTGCATGCATGAAGCGCTGTTCGATGACAGCTTCCTGGAAGGCACGGGCGTCACCACTCTGGATTTCGCCAAGGCGATGATCGATGAGGGCTATCACCCCATGACCATGTACTTCCCGCTTGTGGTGCATGGCGCCATGCTGATTGAGCCCACGGAATCCGAATCCAAGGAAGCCCTGGACCGCTTCATCCATGTGCTGCGGGAAATGGCGCTGGAGGCCAAGGCCGGCAAGACCGCGCGCTTTACCGGCGCGCCGCGCCTGGCGCCGCGCCGCAGGCTGGACGAAACCGCGGCGGCGCGAAAGCCGATCCTCCGTTGGAAGCGGGACGAGTTGCCCAAAGCGGCGGAATAAGCAGCGCGAGCAACCGCATTTCGGGAGGTTTTAATCCCGGCGAATACCAAAGATCTCTCCTTTCAAAGGACTGGCATGCCAAGTCTTCGAAAAAGAACGAAAGTGCGCATACGGCATCTGCTGCAGAAGGTGGGGCTGCGCATTGGAAATTACGGCGTGATCACAAATGCGTTGGAAGAGGCGGAGGCCCATGAGGGGCTTACGAATTACGTCCAGCTCCTGCAGCGCATAAGTCCGGAAGCCGCGATCCAGCTATTGCCATTCTTGCCGTCCGCCCGCTCTCAATTGGGACAGGATCTTTTCGTGCTGTCACAGCTTGGCGTGAAACGGGGCGGGTATTTTGTGGAATTCGGCGCCACCAACGGCGTCACCAAAAGCAATTCCTTTTTGCTGGAAAAAGAGCTGGGATGGTCCGGGATTCTTGCCGAGCCCGCGCGCGTTTGGCACCGGGATATTCGCGCCAACCGCGCAGCCGTGATCGAAACACGGTGTGTCTGGAAGGATTCCAGCACCGTGCTGGAGTTCAGCGAGGCCGATGTGGCGGAGCTTTCCACGGTCAGCGCGTTTTCAGAAACCGATTACCAGGCGGAAAGTCGCCGCCAGGGCGAGAAGTATGGCGTTGCAACCATATCCCTCATCGATCTTCTGTCGCAACATGGTGCACCCTCCCATATCGATTATCTCTCGGTTGATACGGAGGGTAGTGAATATGATATTCTTGCCGCATTCGATTTTGACCGCTACAGCTTCGGCGTCATCACGTGCGAACACAATTACACGCCGACGCGTGAAAAGGTCCACGATTTGCTCACGGCGAAAGGCTATCGCCGCGTGCTGGCCGAGTTGACCGAAGTGGATGACTTTTACGTTTACGACGGTCTCACATAACGCCCGGGTTCGGGCGCGCAATTCTTCGCTGGAACCGAGACGTCAATATTGAAAAAAGGAACCCCGCGAACCGGAGTGCGCGGGGCGAGGTCAAGCTCTCAAGGGGAATGAGAGCTAGCTGCAAAAATGCGGCTTGAAACCCGGCGGTAATTTCGTTTTGGCGTCACTGCACGCCACGTTGATCTGCGCCTGGGTCAGGCCTTTGACGCGTGTGAGATCCGTACCCAGGAAAGAGGTGATCGAGGTTTTGGCGCCGGTCAGGTCGGCGCCGTCCAGCCTGGCGCCCGCCAGATTGGCGCCGGAAAGTTCCGTGCCGCGAAAGCTGGCATTGGTGAAATTGGCGAAGGACATGCACATCAAGGTGGCGTCGGCGCCGTCGAAATTGGCGCCGGTCAGATTGTGCGCCTTGACGCAGGTTTTGCTGAGATCAGCGCCCTGAAGGTTGCAGCCGACGCAATCGACTATGGCGGCATGAATGCGGGCCACGGCGGCGGCGTCATAGCGAGCGGGCGCGGCGGCAAAAGCCGCGGAAATACCGGCCAGTGCGCAGCCGGCGAGGCAAACCCAGGCAAGAATGTGAAGAGCCTTTCGCATGGGCCCAAGTCTGGGCTGAACTGCTTAATTTTCGGCAAAATTTTCTGTGCCAATTGGAGCATTGCGCGCCACCCCGGAACGCTTTTTGGGGTTCAACCATTGGCTGTGTATGGACCCGTCAAAGCTGAAACGGGCCGCCCGGATGCACATGATTGCTGCTGAGTTCCGGGGTTTTGCGGCCCAGACCGAATGGCCCGCGTATCGGACCCGAATGTTGGAAATGGCGATGGAACTCGATCTGGAGGCCGCCAAGCTGGACCAGTATCGCCGGTTCGCGCTGGCGTGCTAGTTCCCGGGCTTGCGGCAGGCAAACCGGCCTTCGATAAAATCGTGAAAATAGCCGCTGAGAGAACCGGCGAAGATCAGCCCATCATAAACTTCCTGCGGCACATCCTCGTAAATCACCATTTCGCCGGTATCGCGGAAGCGGGCGCTGAGGATATGGGCCCTTTCGTCATAGGCGATGGCCTCCAGGATATCAGACTGAACATGGTGCATGGCTCTTCATGAAACGGTCATGCGGGCAATTTGCTCCCGCAAATCGCCCGCATGCGGTTCCGTGCGCCCTTTAGCTGCAGCCGCTGGTGCTGCCGCAGGTGTTGCACTTCATGCAGGTGCCATTGCGTACCAACGTGAAGTTGCCGCAGGCGCCGCAATTGTCGCCTTCAAAACCCTTCATGCGGGCTTCCGCCACGGCACGGGCGCGGGTGTCCCGCCCCCCGCTGCGTGATGACAGCGCCTGTTCGATGCTGGCGACCTGGGCAGCCACCGGCGTCAGTACATGTTCAATGCCGGCGCGGATGTCGCTGAGGTCCAGGGGATCGTTGCCGGGATCAAAGCTGTCTTCTTCGGCATGGAAATGGTCATGCGCATCTTCATGGTCATGCGCCAGCATCTGGGGCGCGGCGCCGCCCTTGACCATGGCGATTTTGGTGCGGCCGCGCAGATAACCACTGGAGGCCAGCTTGGCGATGGCCACGTCGGCCGTGCCGCCGGGGCCTTCGCTGCCCGTGCCGATGTCTTCGTCGGTGGCGGGCGGCACATGGGCCAGATCGCTGCGGCCCAGATAGGAAACGCCCAGTTCGCGGAAGATATAATCAAGCACGCTGGTGGTGTTCTTGATGGAGTCATTGCCGACCACCAGGCCCGCCGGTTCAAAGCGGGTGAAGGTGAAGGCTTCGACGAATTCTTCCAGCGGCACGCCATATTGCAGGCCCACCGAAATGGCGATGGCGAAATTGTTCATCAGACTGCGGAAGGCGGCGCCTTCCTTGTGCATGTCGATGAAGATTTCGCCCAGCCGGCCGTCTTCATATTCGCCGGTGTGCAGATAGACCTTATGGCCGCCCACGATCGCTTTCTGGGTATAGGATTTGCGGCGGTGGGGCAGGCGTTCGCGCTCGGACTTGCGGAATGTCTCAATCACTTTTTCCACGATCCGCTCGGTCACGACGGTCTGGGCCGGCGCGGGCAGCGGCGCGCGGGGCGCTTCCACCAGCTCGTCATCCTCTTCGGCGTCGAAGGCGGCAAAGATCTGGCTGGCCAGCGGCTGGCTGAGCTTGGAGCCGTCGCGGTAAAGCGCGTTGGCTTTCAGGCCCAGTTTCCACGACAGCATGTAAGCTTCGCCGCATTCCTTGATCTGGGCGGAGGCCGGCATGTTGATGGTCTTGGAGATGGCGCCCGAAATAAAGGGCTGCACCGCCGCCATCATGCGGATGTGGGATTCCACATTCAGGGAACGCTTGCCGATACGCCCGCACGGATTGGCGCAATCGAACACCGGCAGATGCGCCTCTTTGAGGTGCGGCGCGCCTTCCAGGGTCATGGCGCCGCAGACATAAAGATTGGCGGCGTCGATATCGAGCCTGGAAAAACCGATGGCCTTCAGAAGATCGAAATCGGCCGCATCCATGGCGCTCGCGTCGAGCTTGAGGGTTTCGCGGCAGAATTTTTCGCCCAGCGTCCATTTGTTGAAGACAAAGCGGATGTCGAAAGCCGATTCCAGGGCGGCTTCGATGGCGCCGATCTGCTCTTCGCCAAAACCCTTGGCGCGCAGCGCGTCCAGATTGAGACGGCCGGTGAAGCTTTCCAGCGAACCGTAACCGACCGCATAAGCGACAATGGCGTCGGCTTCCGCGTCGGTATAGCCCAGATTGGCCAGGGCTTCGGGCACGCAGCGGTTGATGATCTTGAAATAGCCGCCGCCCGCCAGGGTCTTGAACTTGACCAGGGCGAAATCCGGCTCCACGCCGGTGGTGTCGCAGTCCATGATCAGCCCGATGGTGCCGGTGGGCGCGATGACGGTGGCCTGGGCGTTGCGGAAACCGAATTCCTTGCCCATCGCCAGGGCATCGTCC
>CAIXUE010000148.1 GCA_903922545.1 uncultured Alphaproteobacteria bacterium
GCCTGCGGCGAACCGCTCCTCAATCTTCTGTTTTCGGCGCTGGCGCGTTGAAGGGGAACGGATAGTCCGGCAATTTTTCCGGCAATTTGAATTTCGCGTATTCGACGCGGCTGTTCACCGTCACCAGTTGCAGAATCTCCTGCCCGTCACCCAAGGGGATCATGGTCTGGCTGTAGCCATCCAGGTCCGGATTATAATCAATCGGTGTTTCCAACAGCGTCCAATACCCCGCGCCACCCTGGCGGTTGACGAAGACGCCATTGCCGACGCGGCCTGACACCGTGCCGGTGTCATAGCGCACCACCGAACGGCCCGAGGCGATCAGCGTGCCGTCCGCCCCGCCATAAGGCGACCATGCGATATAGGGCGTGCCGTTGGGATATTGGCGGAAGCGGTCTTGAATCAGCGTTCCCGGATTTTTGAAATCGCCCCAGCCATCGCCGTCCGCCGAAGTGCGGAAATGGGCCAGGTTGTTGCGCGGCTCCAGCGCATGGCCCGGCATACCCACCACTTCATAGCTCATGTAAAATTTTCCGTGGCCGTCGCGAGCGATGATCGCCATGCCAGGCCGCGTCATGCCGTCCGGTATCGCCACGTCATAGACCGGCTGGCCCCAGGTGTGGCCGCCATCGTTCGACACCACATGATCCAGTAACTGGCTGTAACCGCTTTTCTTGTCACGCTCATCCGAATAAGACGCGACCACATGGCCAGCGGCATCGGTGTAAAGGAACGGCTCCCAGATCGGGCTTTGATCCTGGCGGAAGCCGGCGCGGCTGGTGGGGTCGTAAATGCCCGGCCCACCCACCGCGATGGTGGAAAGCAACGTCCAGGTTTTGCCGCCGTCGCGGCTGGCCGCCACATCCAGCGGCCGCTTGCTGGGATCGGTGGAAACGCCATTGCCGCACGCCATGATGGTGCCGGCGGGCAGATCGCCGATGGTGGTTGGCAGTTCATACAGGCAGGGCTGGCCGCGCAGCATGGGCACTTCGGAAAATTGCGTCCAGCTCTCGCCATTGTCGGTGCTGCGATAGATAGGCAGCGTGCCGCGCCGCGCGAAGGTGGCGATCAGCGTGCCTTTGGCGGCGCCGACTTTCAGCTGGATGACGCGGGGATAATTGGCCCCCGCCACCTGGGCATTGTCGAAAAATCCGATCTTGGAGGTAAAGGCCGTGGGCACCGGCAGGCTGAGGGTGTTCGCCGGATTGGGTGCGGGCACCTGCTGCGCGCCCGAAGGCGCGGCCAGGCACAGGCCAACGCCTGTCAACAGAACCGCCAGAATTTTTGAACGCATGTTTCCCCCGGATTAGCGATGAAGCTTAACCCGGCGGGGAAAAAGCGAGAAGCCCGTCTTATGTGGTGGTGGTCGAGCCGCCGCTGCCCGCGCCAGCCGTGCTGGTGGGGCCATTATTGCTGCTGTTGTTGGTGGCCAGGATGGCGATGCCGGCGCCGATGGCGCCCAGGCCCACGATATAAAGCACGGTGTTGCCGCTATCGTCCTGCGCCTTGTGAAGGCCAGCCGGCTTGCCGGGGGCCAGGGGGTCGGCGGCCACCAAAGAACCGGACACAAGAACAGCAGCGGCGGCAAGCGCCAAGGTTACATTACGCATAGAATATCTCCCCACGGGGTAAAGGTTGAATTACAAACACTATGGACCGCAATCGGTTCCCGAACCGTCTGCCGCCCGCACCGGATTTTATTCAACGCCGCCAGGCGTAATGACCGTGCCAATAACCATGATAGGCGGGCACCACCACACAGCCAGCCAGCAGCGGCACACCCGCCAGGGCGATGGTCGCCACCACAATAAGCCTGCGAATATTGCGTTTCATGAGGGTCCTCCCGTTCAAGCACGGGAAGAATGGCGTTGCCAGCCTGAACGCTTTCGGACAAATCCGTTCATCGCAGGTTCAGTTAGATGAACAGGGCGATGCCGAACGTACCAAGCACGAAGGCGAAAAAATTATCTCAGGTAAGGCTCAACCGTGCCCTTGTACTTCACGGTCATCGCCTTGCCGTGGCGGTCCACCGTCTTGCCCACCGACAGGCGCACCCAGCCCTCGCTGACGCAATATTCCTCGACATTGTTGCGGTCCACGCCATTGAACTTGATGCCGACACCCCGCTCCAGCAGGGCGGCGTCATGAAAGGGGCTGGCGGGATCGACCGAAAGCCGGTCGGGCAGGCTGGGATTTTCAGAGGGCTCGCTCATGCCCGCTGCTTACGGGAATAAGGGCCAATTCTCAAGGCTTTGTGGGCCGGCAAAGCCCCTGCCCTGGCGGGGTTGCGCCCTGACTGACAGCCCGTCATGGTGCCGCCCGTTCCATTATCCCAGGGAGATATAATTGGCCTATTCCATCTATGACGCGACCATTCCCCCCATGATCCACATGCTGGGCAGCCTCAGTTCCATCCTCGCCAAGGGCGAAGCCCATGGCGGCATCGACCCCAACGAAGCCCGCGTGGCCCCCGACATGCTGCCCCTGAAGGCGCAGGTCTTTATCGCCACCGACGGCGCCAAGGGTTGCGGCGCCCGCCTAGCCGGGGTCGAAATTCCCAAGTTTGAAGACACCGAAACCACTTTCGCCGAGCTGCGCCAGCGGGTGGACAAGACCATCACCTTCCTCAAAAGCCTGGACGCCAAGGCGTTCGTGGGCGCGGAAGACAAGCACATTGTGCTGAAATTCCCCAGCAACACGTTTGAGTTCAACGGCGCCGATTATGTCGGCCGCTTTGTGCTGCCCAACTTCTATTTCCACATCACCACCGCCTACGCGATCCTGCGCGGACGCGGCGTGGTCTTGGGCAAGTCCGACTATCTGGGCGGCGCGAAGTAAGACTGACGAAAAAATCTGCCAGCCGGCGAAGGCTCCCGCGGGAGCTTTCGCCGGTTTTTTCTTTTCTTCCGCGGGAAAATTCAGCGACTCATGGCCCGGAATTGCTGCGCTGCGGGATAAGGATGGGATTTTAAGGGAGCCCGAAAAACCCTAAACTGCATGTAACGGATCGACCCAGGGAGAATTCAAAACACAAATTCAAAACAGACAGGGGATCACGCCATGCTAGCAAAAAAATTCGCCGACTATTCGCGTTATGCCATGTTGCCGTTTCTGCTGGTTGTTTTCGGATCCATAACCCTGGTGATGCGGGGATCGCATTTCGCCAAGGTGTTTCCCTACTATCACTCCTTCATGATGCTGTTCGTGTTGATCGCGCTGGAACGCATCTATTCCTATAGCCGCCGGGTTTCGCAGCGCCACATGATCTGGCGCGATTTGATGTCCACCGCCGTGCAGACCTTCATGGCCGGCGCCACGCTGGGCCTGATCGTGCTGCCGGTGCTGCATTATTTCCCGAATACTTTTTTGGGCCGCCGCTTTCTGTTCGGCCTGTCCGACCAGCTGGGCCCCGTCTGGGTGCAGGTTGCGGCGGTGTATCTGCTGAACAGCTGCATCCAATATTGGGTGCATCGCTGGGAACACACCAACGACTTCATGTGGAAGCTGCATTCCTATCACCACAGCGTCACGCATCTGCAGATGTCCAATGTGCTGGTGTCCAATCCGTTTGAATGGGCGCTGCGCAATACCCTCAGCGGGCTGCTCTTGGGCATTGTGGGCTTTAATCCCTATGCCATCATCCTGGCGGGGGCCTTCAGCCCTTACGGCGATTTTTCGCACTGCGGCGCCGACATGAAGGGCGGCTTTCTCAACTACATCTTCAACACGCCCGAAGTGCATCGCTGGCACCATTCGGTGGCCTATCCCGATGAAAAGAAATTCCGCTATGGCTGCAATTACGGGGTCGGCGTGATTTTCTGGGACATTCTGTTCGGCACGTATCATTGCCCCAAGGATGAACAGGGCAATGTCATCCCGCCGCCCGCCATTGGCCATCCCGAAGGCTATGCCGATGAGCCCAACTATCTGAAAATCCTGATCGGGCTGCGCGCCTTCCCGGCACTGGAGCGCTGGGTCGAAGGCCGGTCAAAAGAAACCGTCTCAACCGTTCCGGCGGAATAGGGAGCAAGAGCCATGAGCTTTATCGCCAAGAAATGGCCCTACTTTCTGGGCTTCTGCATCGTGGAAAGCGGGGTCTATTACTACAATGGCCCCACCGGCAATTTCACCACGGGCTTTGCCGGCCTGTTCGCCATCTGGCTTTATTATGTCTGGATGTACCGCGACGATTACAAAGCCCCGACGCAATAGAGTGCTTTGCCAAAAACAGACGAGGCGCCGGAGGAAACTCCGGCGCCTCGTTGCTTTTATGCTTGGCGCTTAATGCTCGCGATGCACACCCGTGCCATGCACATGGGAAAAGCCCGTGTTGCCGGCATGGGCGAAATGGTTGCCTTCATCGCGATGCCAGGCGCGGCCGCCATCCTGGTACCAGAAATTGCCGTCACCGCCCCAATAGCCATCGACAAAGGGGCCGTAATAGCCGTCATAATAACCGTCATAATAGTCGGGGCCGCCCGCGGCCACCGACACCCGGGCCGGGCCGGCACAAGCGGCCAGCGTGGCAGCGGCGATCAGGACGGGCAAGGCAATTTTCTTCAGCATTTTGGTCTCCTCAAAGCTTTTAAAGCCTCTCTGTTCGTGAAAACGCGTGAAAGGCCGGGGCGGGTGCGAACGCGCCCTGATTCAGGTGGCGCAGGGGATGAAACCGGCGTAATTTATAACCGTTCCAATCTTCGATTTTTCCATTCGATAAAGGTGCCCCATGGCCAAAGCCAAATCCCGCAAACCCGCTCCTAAAAAAGTTTCCCCCCGCCTTGAAACTCCCACCGATCTTTCCGGCAACGCCGTGCCCGAAATCGCCGAGGCGCTGAACCGCCTGGTGGCGGACAATTACGCGCTGTATGCCAAGACCAAGAATTTCCATTGGCATGTCTCCGGCCCGCATTTCCGGGATTATCATTTGTTGTTCGATGATCAGGCGGCGGAAATCTTCGCCACCATCGACGATCTGGCCGAACGGGTGCGGAAGCTGGGTGCCCGCACCGTCCATTCCATCGGCGAAATCGCCAGGCTACAGACCATCAAGGACAATGAGAAGGACTTCGTCAGCCCGTCCGACATGCTGCGCGAGCTGATGGCCGACAACAAAACCGTGATCAAGGCGATGCGCGCCGCCCATGAAGTGGCCGACAGCCACGACGACATCGCCACAGCCTCCATCCTGGAAAATTTCATCGACCAGGCCGAGAAGCGGAACTGGTTTTTGTTCGAAGCCAGCCGCAAAGGTTCCGGCGGCGGACACTAAGGACAACGCCAAAACAAAAAGGCCGCTCTTACGAGCGGCCTTTTTATGTTCGATGCGAAAGATCAGCCACGCGGCGCAGGAGTCATCGCCGTGAATTTTCCCAAAGTGCAGATCTGCCCGGACTGAAGCACCTTCATGCCCGGTTCATTGTCGCACACCGTGTCGGCATGCACTGTCCAGGCAAAGCCATTGAACCAGGCATCCGGACAGGAACCCTGAAGATCATTGCGCCAGATTTTGCCGTCCCGCATTTCAAAGGTGACGGACGTGCCGTCCTTGGCCACATCACTGCTCTTGATATTCTTGACCGTCAGGCAGACGGCCGGATCGGCAAAAGCCGGCGCAGCCGCCGGCACGGCAAGGCCCGCCACGATCACAACTGACACCAAGCGCGTCATCTTTGTCTCCATTTCTGCCCCGCCCTGCATTGTCTGCCTGCCGGGAGCGGCACTCAAGGCTCGGAAGGGCCGGAAAACGGCGTAAAATAACCCCCAAAATGGCAAAGGTTGCGGTGCGGGGCCGCAAAACGCTAAGGAAGTCCGGCATTTTTGCTGGAGAATCCCGTGTCCGCCGCCGCACAGCCGTCCATCACCATCACGTTGCCCGACGGCAAGACCATGACTTATCCGCGCGGCGTCACGGGCGGCGAGATCGCCGCCGCCATCGGCCCGGGCCTGGCCAAGGCGGCCCTGATCCTGGAAGTGAATGGCAAGGAATGGGACCTGTTCCGCCCCATCGAAGAAGACGCCCAGATCCGCATCATCACCAAGAAAGACGAAAAATCGCTGGAGCTGATCCGCCATGACGCGGCGCATCTTCTGGCCATGGCGGTGCAGGATCTTTATCCGGGCACACAGGTCACCATCGGCCCGGCGATCGAGGACGGCTTTTATTATGACTTTGCGCGCGAGACGCCCTTCACGCCCGAAGATCTGCCCAAGATCGAAGCGCGCATGCATGAGATCGTCAAGGAAGCGCGCCCGACAAAGCGCGAAGTGTGGCCGCGCGCCAAGGCGGTGCAGCACTTCAAGGATATCGGCGAAGGCTTCAAGGCCGAACTGATTGAAAGCATTCCGTCCAACGAAGATGTCTCGATCTATTATCACGGCGACTGGCATGACCTGTGCCGCGGGCCGCATTTTCGCACCACCGCCGAAATCGGCGATGCCTTCGCCCTGACCAAGATCGCCGGCGCCTATTGGCGCGGCGATGCCAAGAACGCGCAGCTGCAGCGCATTTATGGCACCGCCTGGCGCGACAAGAAGGAACTGGAAGCCTATCTCAACCGCCTGGCGGAAGCCGAAAAGCGCGACCATCGCAAGCTGGGCCGCGAGATGGACCTGTTCCATATGCAGGAAGAAGCGGTGGGCCAGGTGTTCTGGCACCCCAACGGCCACACCCTGTACCGCACGCTGGAGAATTACATCCGCCGCCGCATCAGCACGGCCGGCTATAATGAAATCAAGACGCCGCTGTTGTTCGACCGCAAGCTGTGGGAACAGTCGGGCCATTGGGAAACCTTCCACCAGAGCATGTTCATCGCCGAGGTCGAGGATGAAAACCGCACTTTGGCCGTCAAGCCGATGAACTGCCCGGGCCA
>CAIXUE010000149.1 GCA_903922545.1 uncultured Alphaproteobacteria bacterium
CGACATAATCATATTCGATGGCATAGCCGGGCCGGCGCACGACGGCTTTTTCCAGCCCCGGAATAGTGACGATCAGGGCGAGCTGGACGTCTTCCGGCAAAGACGTGGAGATGCCGTTGGGATAGATGGTGTCGTCGTTAAGTCCTTCTGGCTCCAGGAAAATTTGGTGCGAGGCGCGGTCCGCGAAGCGGGTGATCTTGTCTTCGATGGAAGGGCAATAGCGCGGCCCCACGCCTTCGATCTGGCCGGAATACATCGGCGCGCGGTGCAGGTTGGCGCGAATGATGGCGTGGGTGGCCAGGGTGGTGCGGGTGATGCCGCAGGAAATTTGCGGCGTGGAAATTTTCCGGGTGAGGAAAGAAAAGGCCGAGGGCGGGTCATCGCCCGGCTGCATTTCCAGCGCCGCCCAATCGACGGTGCGGCCATCGAGGCGCGGCGGCGTGCCGGTCTTGAGGCGGCCCATCTGCAAACCAAAACCATAAAGCGTTTTGGAAAGACCGATGGAAGGCGGGTCGGCCTGGTCCTTGTCAGCCGTGTGCGCGGCCATGCGGCCGGCGGAAAATTGCACTTCGCCGATATGCACCAGCCCGCGCAAAAATGTGCCGGTGGTGAGGACGACGGAGGCGCAAGGAATTTCTTCGCCGGTCGCGGTGATTACACCAACAACCATTCCGTCCTTTAAAATCAGGTCTTCGGCGCTTGCCTCGCGAATTTCCAGATTGGAAATGCTGCGCAGCATGGACCCCA
This sequence comes from uncultured Alphaproteobacteria bacterium, assembly GCA_903922545.1. The sequence continues at coordinate 748 of CAIXUE010000149.1, forward strand.
TTGCTGCGCGGTATAAAGCGCGGTCGGCCTGGGCACGGGGGCCGCGCACGGCGGGGCCTTTGCGGCGATTGAGCAGGCGGAATTGAATTCCCGCTGCGTCCGCGACGCGGCCCATCAGGCCGTCGAGGGCATCGATCTCGCGCACCAGATGGCCTTTGCCGACGCCGCCGATGGCGGGGTTGCAGGACATCTCGCCCAGGGTGGCGATTTTGTGCGTCAGCAAAAGGGTTTTGGCGCCGGCGCGGGCTGAGGCCGAAGCGGCTTCGCAGCCGGCATGGCCGCCGCCGATGACAATGACGTCGTAGCCACTCATAGCGGCTCAATATCTGGAATTATTTCCCGATGCAAAATTCGCGGAAAACAGAGTCGAGAATTTCTTCGACATCGACGCTGCCGGTGATGCGGCCGATGGCGCGCGTGGCCAGGCGAAGATCTTCGGCGAAGAGTTCCGCTTGCTGCGCGGTTTGCGCATGGCGCAGCGAGGCGAGCGCTTCGTTCAAGGCATGGCGATGGCGAGGGCGGGTGAGGGCGGGCGTTTGATCCTTTGTTTCCAGCCTTTCGCGCACCAGTGTGGTTAAAGCCTCCAGCAATTGGGAAAGACCCGCGCCGCTTTTCAGTGAAACAGAAAGGCCGCCGGACTTCTGGAAAGAGGGCAGATCGCTCTTGTTCCAGACGATGAGGTCGGCCTTCACGTCCGCCGGGATTTTGGGATCGGCGCCGTCCAGCAGCAGCAAAGTGAGATGCGCGGCGGCGGCTTCGGCGCGGGCGCGGCGCACGCCTTCAGCCTCGATGGCCTCTTTGGTTTCGCGCAGGCCCGCTGTGTCGGAGACATGGACGGGATAGCCGCCCAGATTGAGCCGCACCGCGATCACGTCGCGGGTGGTGCCGGGGGTCTCAGACACGATGGCGATGTCGCGGTTGGCCAGGGCATTGATCAGCGAGGATTTGCCGGCATTGGGCGGGCCGATAATGGCCAGGCGCAGGCCTTCACGCAGCGCCTCACCCCGGCCGGAATCATTGATATGTGCTTGTATTTGTTGAAATATTTCCGATGCCGCTTGCCGGGCGGCGGAAAATTCGGTCTCCCCCACCCCGTCGTCGGAAAAATCTATCGCCGCTTCAGCCCGCGCCAGGGCGGCGATCAGGCGGCGGCGCCAGTCTTCATAGAGATGGGCCAGGGCGCCTTCATATTGCTGCAGCGCCTGGCGCAGCTGGGCGGGGGTTTCGGCTTCGGTGAGGTCAGCCACCGCTTCGGCCCGGGTAAGGTCAAAGCGGCCATTTTCCACCGCCCGGCGGCTGAATTCCCCGGGCTCGGCGGGGCGAAGGCCCAGGGCGGCAAGGGCTTCAAACAGGGCTTCGCGCACCGCCCGGCCGCCATGGATATGAAATTCGGCCACGTCTTCGCCGGTGAAGCTGGCGGGGGCGGGAAACCACAGGAGCAAAGCTTCATCCAGCGCGGCCCCGTTCCAGGTCAGCTGCCGGAGGGTGGCGCGGCGGGCATCCGGCAATTCACCGGCCAGAGCCTTGAGCGCCGGTCCGGCGTGCGGCCCCGACACCCGCACCACCGCCAGCCCAGCGCGGCCGGGCGCGCTGGCCAGGGCAAAGATCGAATCCGGGTTTGTCAGGGCTTGTCCTTTTTGCCGGACATGGCGCGGGCGCTGTCCCACAGCAGGTTCTGGAATTGCTCGAACGCTTTGGCGCCGCCAAACGGCATCCAGGCCTGCATCATGGCCTGGCTGTCGCCCGTGTCGAAGGCGGCCTTCATGCGCGCCTGCATCTCTTCCATCATTTTCTGCTGCATCGGCGCGACATCCGGAAGACCCATGAAAGCCCGGGCTTCCTCGGGGGTCATGTCGATCTCAATGTGCATCTTCATGCCATTTACCCTTTCCAGAACGGCCCATTCCCGGCTGGCCTTTGCGGGGCGCACGGGCTAAGAAGCCCAGCCCAAAAACAGGCCATAAACGGGGGCAGCATCGCCCGCTTCCCGCACAAATGGAACAGAATCGATGACCGCGCCGGACAAATCCATCAGCCCCTATCTGCTCTCCCACAAGGACAACAAAGTGGCCTGGCGGGCCTGGGGCGAGGCCGCCCTGGCCGAGGCCGTGGCCGCGGGCAAGCCGCTGTTTGTGTCGGCCGGTTATCTGGGCTGCCACTGGTGCCATGTGATGAACCAGGAAAGCTTCTCTGACGCGGACACCGCCGAGCAGCTGAACAATGATTTCATTCCGGTGCTGGTGGACCGGGAAGAGCGGCCGGATGTGGACCAGATCTTCCAGGCCGCTTCCACGGTGATGGGCCATACCGGCGGCTGGCCGCTGAACATCTTCCTGACGCCCGCGGGCGTGCCCTACTTCGTGGCCGGCTATATGCCCAAGGAAGAGCGGGCGGACCGCCCGGCTTTCAAGCGTGTCTTGACCGAGATGGCCACGCTTTACCGCGACCGGCCGGAAGAAGCCGCCCGCAACAGCGCCGCGGTGCTGGACCAGCTGGGCAAGATCTTCAACCGCGACATGCGCGGCGGCCTGGAAATGATCCAGATGGAGATCGCCTCCATCCACATCGGCCAGCGCTATGACGTTTTCATGGGCGGGCTGACCGGCGCCAACAAATTCCCCTCCGTACCGCTGCTGGAAGTTTTGTGGCGGGCGCATCTTCGCACCGGCTTGCCGCAATTCCTGCAGCTGGTTTCCGCCACCATGAACAATATGCTGCTGGGCGGGCTTTACGATCATGTCGGCGGCGGCTTCTTCCGCTACACCACCGATGAACGCTGGATGGTGCCGCATTTCGAAAAGACGCTGTGCGACAATGCCCTGCTGATCGATTTCATGACCCAGATGTGGCAGTTCAACCGCAACGAACTTTGCCGCCAGCGCGTGATCGAAACCATCGACTGGCTGCTGCGGGAAATGAAATTCGAAGGCGGGTTCGCCTGCAGCCAGTCTTCCAGCACCGATGGCGAAGAAGGCAAATATTACGTCTGGAGCGAGGCGGAAATTGATGCCGCGCTGCAGGGCACGTTCTCGGCCCGCTTCAAGCAGACCTATGGCGTCAAGCGCGAAGGCGATTACAACGGCAAGACCATCCTGCGCCGTTTCAGCGACACCACGCCGCCCAGCGAGGCGGATGAAGTGCTGATGGCCAAGCAGCGCGCCATGCTGCTGGACGTGCGGGCCAAACGCACCGCGCCGCTGCGCGATGAAAAGCTGCTGGCCGACTGGAACGGGCTTACCATCCGGGCGCTGGCCTTTGCCGGTTCGGCGTTTGAACGCGCCGACTGGGTGGCCGCCGCGGTTTCCGCCTTTGACGCAGTTGTGAAACTGATGGGCGATGGCGACAGGCTTTATCACGCCTGGTCCAAGGCTGGCCGTGGCCCAGCCGGCTTTGCCGATGACTATGTGAATATGGCGGAAGCGGCGCTGCAGCTATATGAAGCCACCGGCGAACAGCGCTATGTCGATCTGGCCAAGGGCTGGGCTGAGGTTCTGAACAGCAATTTCTGGGACGAAGCGCGCGGCGGCTATTACTTTCCGCCCAATGATGGCGAACAGCTGATTGTTCGCCCCCGCATGGTGTTCGACCAGCCGACGCCTTCCTCCAATGGTTCGATGCTCACGGTTCTGACGCGCCTGGCGCTGCTGACCGGCGAGGGCACATACGGCATGCGGGCGCAGGATTTGCTTTTGGCCTTTGCCGGCGAGTTTTCCCGCAACTGGATTTCGTGCGGCGAATTCCTCAACGGCTTTGAGAATTTCGCCACCGGCCTGCAGCTGGTGGTGGTGGGCAAAAAGTCCGACCTGCGCACCCAGGAACTGGTTCGCGCCATCTGGGGCAAGGCGATGCCGACGCGGCTTATGGTCCAGGTGGACAGCACCGATGACCTGCCGGACAACCATCCCGCCTTTGGCAAGCCGTTGGAAAATGGCCAGCCCACGGTCTATCTGTGCCAGCGCAATCTGTGCGGCCCGGGCATTTCCAGCGCCGTGACGCTGAGCCAGATGCTGACACTGCCGCAGCAACGCGCGGCGGCGGGCAACGCCTAAGGGGAATTTTCATATGACCGGACAGCGCGTCACCATACCGGGCAAAGACGGCGGCTTTGGCGGCTATCTTGCCAGCCCGGCTTCGGGGCGCGGTCCCGGTATTGTGGTGATCCAGGAAATTTTCGGAATCAACCCGGTGATGCGCGATATCGCCGACGGGCTTTCGTCACGCGGTTTTTTCGCGCTGGTGCCGGACCTGTTCTGGCGCATCCAGCCCGGCGTGGAGCTGACGGATAAGACCGACGCCGAATGGCAGCAGGCGTTCGGCCTGTTGCAGAAATTCGATATCGACAAGGGCGTGGAGGATATCCAGGCCAGCATCAATTTCCTGCGCAGCACCAAGGGCGCCACCGGCAAGGTTGGCGCGCTGGGCTATTGCCTGGGCGGGCGGCTGGCGTATCTGACCGCCGCGCGCACCGACAGCGACGCCTCGGTCGGCTATTACGGCATCTATATCCAGGACCAGCTGGACGAGGCCAAACACATCAAGCATCCGCTGATGCTGCATATTGCCGAAGCCGATGAATATGTGCCGCCGCCGGCGCAGAAGAAAATCATCGAAGGCCTGAAGGGCAACGCCAAGGTCACCATCCACACCTATCCCTTGATGGACCATGCTTTTGCCCGAGTGGGCGGCAAGCATTACGACAAGGCCTGTGCGGACCTGGCCAATGTCAGGAGCCAGACCTTCTTCCGGCAGCATTTGAGCTGACGGCAGAATGGGCGGGCGAGAATCTTCCGCCTGCCCAGCGCAGCTTTTACCTGGATGGCCCGCACTCCGGCGGGCCATGACAATTGGGAATTTAAAGTCATGACCAAAGCCATCCGCATCCAGAAGCCCGGCGGCCCCGAAGTGATGGAGTGGGTGGAGGTGGATCTGCCGCCGCCCGCCGCGGGTCAGGCGCGGGTGCGGCACACGGCGGTGGGCGTCAATTTCATCGATATCTATCACCGCAGCGGGCTTTACCCGCTGCCCTTGCCCGCGGGCCTGGGCTCGGAAGCGGCGGGTGTGGTGGAAGCGGTTGGCGCGGGCGTCACCAACGTCAAGGTTGGCGACCGGGTGGGGTATTGCAGCGGCGCGATCGGCAGCTATTCGGAAGCGAACAATGTGCTGGCGGAAAAGCTGGTGAAGCTGCCGGATGGGGTTTCGGACGAAACCGCCGCCGCCGCGCTTTTGAAAGGCATGACGGCGCAATATCTGCTGCGCCAGATCTACAAGGTGGGTGCGGGCGATACGATTGTGTTTCATTCCGCCGCCGGCGGCGTGGGGATGATCGGTTGCCAATGGGCCAAGCATCTGGGCGCCACCGTGATCGGCACCGTGGGCACAAAGGAAAAAGCCACCCTGGCCAAAAGCCATGGCTGCGATCATGTGCTGTTGCTGAGTGACGACTGGAAAAAGCAGGTACGCGAGATCACCGGCGGCATCGGCGTGCCGGTGGTTTATGATTCCATCGGCAAGGACACGTTCGAAGCATCGCTGGATTGCATCAAGCCGCGCGGCATCATGGTCAGCTTCGGCAATTCGTCGGGCCCGGTGGCGCCGTTCCCGCCCAGCCAGCTGGCGGGCAAGGGTTCGCTGTTCCTGACGCGGCCGACGCTGTTTCATTACATCTCCACACCCGGCGAGTTGGCCGAAGTGGCGGATGACCTGTTCGCGGTGCTGCAGTCCGGCGCGGTGAAGGTGGCGATCAACCAGCGCTATGCGCTGAAGGATGCGGCCCAGGCGCAGATCGATCTGGCCGGCCGCAAGACCACGGGCGCGACTGTTTTAATTCCGTAAAGCGTCACGGTTCCCAAGGACGAGGGCCCGTTGACATGTCCGTACTTAGGGGAGGCCCGAGCGGCTGGCCGCGCAGGATCTGGCTGTGCCGGCTCATTTCGTCGCGATAATCCTGATCCAGATAAAGATCGGGGTTCATGGGCGTGCGCGTCAGCGTCTTCGCCGGGCCAAGGTAAAGCAGCGCATCGCTTGTCAGGCCCGCATTGAGCGCATTGATGTTGGCGGCAAGCTTTAGCCTGTCGGCTTCGTTTCCCCCCATGGGCGGACTGATGGAGGCGGGAGAGGCGACATAGCAACCTGGCTTTTGAAGTTCTGTTTCCAGCGTGCTGCCCCGGACCGGTGCTGCAAATGCCGGTACGGGCCATGCTTCTTTGTTCTGCTCGAAATCTTTGGCGCAGGATGCCCCTTCTTCAAATCCGCCATAGGGAGTAACGACAAAAAAGGCGTGGGGATATTTCTGTTCGACCAAGGTTTGCAAGCCAAGCCCCAGCGGGGTGTCGAAACCTAACTTCCTGTCCAGCGCCGCCTTCTCGCCCTGCATCTGCGCCATGGTTTCCGCATCTGGTCCAAAATGCTGCGTTCCGTAGATCACCAGCGCCTTCTTGTGCTGATCCAGAATATTCTTTTCGATAATCTGCGCGGCGTGAGGATTGCGAAATCCCGCTATTCGCTGCCAGTCCGCAATCGTTTTGATTTTTGACCAATCAATTTCCGGCTCGCCCAACCAGACATGGATGCGTTTGTCTGACGGGAGGGTAAGATTGGTTGCCCGAACCTGCGCATAGAAATTCAAATATCCCAGGCCTATTGCGGTCGGTGACCAGCCCACCACATCGGTCCATACTTTTCGCAGTTCTGTGTACGGCACCGGGTCGCCTGCGGCATAACGATCCATAATGTCCTGGTGGGCTGCACCGCCGAATTCGACCACGACATTGCCGATCTGCTGCGCAAAACGAGGATCGCGGATCAGGGCGCCGTAAAAATCCAATTGCTGCGCCAGATTATGATCGTCGCCAATACCGACCAGAGGGTGGTCCTGAAAAGCGGCGAATATGCCGTCAGCGGCATTGACGATTTTGGGTGGCGGCGCGGCGAAAGCGGGCGTTGCCAGGCATAGGCATAGGGCCAGAACACACAGTGACTTCTTCATGGAAGCCCCTCGTCCACGGGCACTTCGCGCCCGTCCCCCCGGCTCACAAAGGGCCAAGGGGTTATCGTCAGGTGTTCATTGATTCAAAGAAATCGCCGTTGTTCTTGGACTGGCGCAGTTTTTCGAGCAGGAATTCGATGGCATCGACCGTGCCCATGGGCGAGAGAATGCGGCGAAGGACATAAGTCTTCGCCAGCGTGCCCTTTTCGACCAGCAACTCGTCCTTGCGGGTGCCCGAACGCATGATGTCGATGGCCGGGAAGACGCGCTTGTCGGCGACCTTGCGGTCCAGGATGATTTCGCTGTTGCCGGTGCCCTTGAACTCTTCGAAAATCACTTCGTCCATGCGGCTGCCGGTATCGATCAGCGCCGTGGCGATGATGGTGAGCGAGCCGCCTTCCTCAATATTTCTTGCCGCGCCGAAGAAGCGCTTGGGGCGCTGCAGGGCATTGGCGTCGACGCCGCCGGTGAGCACCTTGCCCGATGACGGCACGACGGTGTTGTAGGCGCGGCCCAGGCGGGTGATGGAATCCAGCAGGATGATGACATCGCGCTTGTGTTCGACCAGGCGCTTGGCCTTTTCGATCACCATTTCAGCGACCTGGACGTGGCGGGTGGCCGGTTCGTCAAAGGTGGAGGAAATCACTTCACCCACCACGGTGCGCTGCATGTCGGTGACTTCTTCCGGGCGTTCGTCGATCAGAAGCACGATCAGGAAAGCGTCAGGATGATTGGCGGCCATCGCCTTGGCGATGTTCTGCAGGATGACGGTTTTGCCGGTGCGGGGCGGCGCGGTGATCAGGGCGCGCTGGCCCATGCCCTGGGGCGCGACGATATCAATGACGCGGCCGGTCTTGTCTTTGATGGTGGGGTCGTCCAGCTCCATCTTCAGCCAGCGGGTGGGATAAAGCGGCGTCAGATTGTCGAAATTGACCTTGTGCTTGATCTGCTCGGGGTCTTCGAAATTGATGGTCGAGACCTTGAGGAGGGCGAAATAGCGCTCACCATCTTTCGGCGCGCGGATGGGGCCTTCCACCGTGTCGCCGGTTCGAAGACCGAAGCGGCGGATCTGGGACGGGGAGCAATAAATATCGTCGGGGCCGGGCAGGTAGTTGGATTCCGGCGAGCGCAGGAAGCCAAAGCCATCCTGCAGGGTTTCGACCACGCCCTGGCCCATGATTTCCAAATTGCGTTCGGCCAGTTCCTTCAGAATGGCGAACAGCATGTCCTGCTTGCGCATGGAGGAAGCATTTTCAATCTCAAGCTCTTCGGCAAAGGCCAGCAGATCGGCCGGCTTTTTGTTCTTGAGATCCTGCAGCTTCATCGTTTGCAGGCCTTCTTGGACGGTCATGGAAAACACCTAAAAGAGAAGGGAGAGGGCCCGGTGAACGGGACCTTGCTGACCAAGATCCCTGGAATTTTTCATCGGGAATTGTCTGACCCGTACCGGTTTTTTTCCGGCCCCGGCTTTCCTCGCGAACATCGCGGGAGGCCGTCGGGTCAAGGGGGAACAGGGCGGTTATAGCCTGATTTGGAGGGCTTGCAAAAGGGGGCCTTTATCTTTTCCCCCTCTGTCTTCGCTGGCCCGAGGGCCAGCTACGGCATCTCCCCCCACCAGGGGCTTCGCCCCGCGGGGGAAGAAAGCCAGTGAACGCTGCGCTACCGAAGCGTGAAAATGGCTTAACTGTGGTTCACGAGAAAGGCTGGACGATCACCAGAATGACGATGAACACCATCAAAAGGGCCGGAACCTCGTTGATGATGCGGTAAAAACGGGCGCTGCGGGTGTTGCGGTCGGCCTGGAAATCCCGCCAGCAGCCGACCAGAAAACCGTGCACGCCGCTCATGCAGAGCACCAGCACGAATTTCATCTGCAACCACAGATCCAGATAGGTGCCGGTGAGCCAGGCCAGAAGCGGGCCCAGAATCCAGACCGCGATCATGGCCGGATTGGTGATGTTTTTGAGGAGGCGCGTCTCCATCACTTTGAAACGCTCGCTGGCCTCGGAGCCGGGCGTGGTTTCGGTGTGATAGACGAACAGGCGCGGCAGATAGAGCAGCCCGCTCATCCAGGCGATCACGGCGATGACATGGAACGCCTTGATCCAGTCGATATAGTCGGACAGGGAATTGCGCAGCGCGTCCATCAGTTTCTCTTTTCGAGTTCACAGCGGCAAAATTGCGCTGGGCATAGCCGGCTGTCGCTGCTGTTGATGGTACCGGTGACAGTGGCCGCCCGCCGCACCAGATCGGCCAGACCGGAAATGAAAGCCGGCGCGGCGCCCACCGTGGCGGCACGGCGATAATCGGCCACCCCTGCCTCGCGCGCAAGCTTTTCATATTCGATATCCAGTTCAACCAGCGTTTCGGAATGTTCGCTGACAAAGGCGATGGGCGCGACGATAACGCCCAACCCCTCGGCGCCGGCGCGTTTGATTTCAGCGTCGGTGGCGGGCTCGAGCCATTTGAGCGGGCCCACACGGCTTTGATAGCAGATGCGCCAGTCACAGATGGGCAGCGTGTTTATCCCCAGCGCATCCACAAGCGCATGGGCGGTACGCTCCACCTGCCATTGATAGGGATCGCCGCCGTCCACGATTTTCTTGGGTAAACCGTGGGCGGAGAGCAGCAGCCGATAGGACAGGCCGGGTTTGGCATCAGCCAGGGCGCCCCGGATTTTTTCGGCCGCCGCCGCGATGAAGCCCGGCTGGTCTGGATAGCAGCAGATGCGGGTTGTGGATTGGCTGAGGCCGGCTTTTTTGGCGGCGCGGTCCCAATCCTTGAAGGAGGAGGCCGATGTGGTGGTGGAGTATTGCGGATAGAGCGGCAGCGCGATGATCTTGTCGGGCGCGAAGTTCTTGACCGCCAGAGCAGTGCCGTCGCTGAAGGGATGCCAGCAGCGCATGGCGACAAAG
>CAIXUE010000150.1 GCA_903922545.1 uncultured Alphaproteobacteria bacterium
ATGCTGTCATAGATGCGGCCGCGCAGCGGGCGGTCGAAGCGAAGCGGCGGACGGCTGGACATGGCGTGACTCCGGCGGTTGTGATTTATTCACGATTTTTGATCGTATAATAAATAATATACGATATTCACCGCAAACTACAAGGATGCGTTAGCGGACCTGCCCATCGCCATCCAGCGCCTTGGCGCCACCGATCAGCACATTGCCCTTCAGCATCGCCTCCGTCGCGGTGCGGTTGACGACCAGAAAGGAACGGTACCCGCCATCGACGGTGAAGCGATTATTCACCACCACAATCTCCGGCGTCGGCTGATCCACGCCGCCCAATCCGATAACCACCGCCCCGGTGTGATTTTCCGATTTGGGACCTTTTTCGATGTGGTTATCCCGCACGATCACCGTGCCGCCGTTCGACGCCTCGATGGTGTAGCTCGACGTGCCGTCCGGTCCATCGGCGAAATCACAGCCGGTCACCACCAGTCGACGGCCGCGCGATTTGATGTGGTGGCCTTCTTTGGTCTCGAAGAATTTGCTGCGCTCGACGGTCAGCGAGGCGACGTGGCCGATATAGATGCCATGCGCGCAAGCGCTGGCGCAGACGCCGTTGCGCAGGAATTCGCTGTCGCGGATAACGATGTTGGCACTAGGCAAGTCGCCTGCGAGGATGCCGTTTTCGTTGTTGATGAACTTCACGTGCTCGATGGTCAGATTGCCGCCCTGGGCCCGAATGCCGGCGCCGTTACGATCCGGCACCCGCGCGCGCTGCAAGGTCAGGTTGCGAATGGTGATGTCCTGGCCGTTGGTGATCAGCAGCCCCTTGCCCGAGCAGGTCTTGTCGGTGAGGACGGCGCTGGCGTCCGCACCGGTGCCCTCGATGGTCACCTTGTTGGCGGTAACAGTAGCGCAGTCGAAATATTCGCCCGCCTCGATCTGAACCGTGTCGCCGTCTTTCGCCGCGGCGATCGCCTCCGACGGCGCGGCGTAGGGCTTGCCCTTGCCAACTTCCAATACCTTCGCGCTCGCTGGCGCTGCCAGCGCCAGAAGGCAAAGCACCACGGCAAACGCGGTCGAACGGGGCATGCTGGCTCCTGCGGTCTGAAGTGCAATTCTATCGCACAGGCGGAAGGCAAGTGCTCCTATTTTGGAAAAAAGGAGCAAAAAACTTTTCCAACTTTGCGTCCCGGGCCCGAACCGTCCCCGAAAATTCTGTTCCGTGATTTCGTTGGCCTGCCCCCTTGGGTTCGGTCCATCAACCGCGGCAAATGGGTGAAATGTTTTGCTTCTTTTTGCTCACAAAAAGAAGACCTTCCTTCCCCCTACTTCCGCAACTCCATCTGAATCGGCCCATCCCGCCGTCCATGGGTGAACTGGTCCACCATCGGGTTGCCGCTTTCCATCAGCCCATAGGCATCGCCCTGCCAGACGATCCGGCCTTTATGGATCATCGCCGCCTGGTCGCCGATGCGCCGCGCGCTGAGCATGTCGTGGGTGATGGCGATGGCGGTGCTGCCCAGCCGCTTCACGCAATCCAC
>CAIXUE010000151.1 GCA_903922545.1 uncultured Alphaproteobacteria bacterium
GCCCTGGATGGCGTATTGCACATTCATCAGCCCGCGCACATTCAGCGCCACCGCCATGGCTTTGGTCTGGCGTTCGATCTCGGCGATGATTTCAGGCTTGAGGGTATGGGGCGGCAGGCAGCAGGCGCTGTCGCCGGAATGCACACCGGCTTCCTCGATATGCTCCATGATGCCGGCGATGAAGACTTCATTGTTCACATCGCAGATCGCATCCACATCCACTTCGGTGGCGCGGTTGAGAAAGCCGTCGATCAGGACCGGATTGTCGCCGGAAATGCGGAACAATTCGCCCGAACTGACCTGTTCTTTCAGCGCGGCTTCATCGGCCACCACCACCATGCCGCGCCCGCCCAGCACATAGGAGGGGCGCAGGATCACGGGATAGCCCACCTGGCGCGCGGCGGTGACGGCTTCTTCGGCCGTCATCACCGTGGCGTTGGGCGGCTGTTTGAGGCCCAGTTCATTGAGCAGTTTCTGGAAACGCTTGCGGTCTTCCGCCAGGTCAATGGCGTCGGCGCTGGTGCCCAGGATCGGAACGCCGGCATCGCGCAGGCCATTGGCCAGTTTCAGCGGCGTCTGGCCGCCGAACTGCACGATCACGCCGGCCAGAGAACCGTTTTCCTGTTCCTTATGTATGATCTCCAGCACGTCTTCCAGCGTCAGCGGCTCGAAATACAGCCGGTCTGAGGTGTCGTAGTCGGTGGAGACGGTTTCGGGATTGCAGTTGACCATGATGGTTTCATAGCCGCGCTTGGACAGCGAATAGGCGGCATGACAGCAGCAATAGTCGAACTCGATTCCCTGGCCGATGCGGTTGGGGCCACCGCCCAGGATGATGATCTTTTTCTTGTTGCTGGGATCGGCTTCGCACACGACCGCGCCATTCGTCGCGGATTCATACGTCGAATACATATAAGGGGTGAGGGCGGCGAATTCCGCGGCGCAGGAATCAATGCGCTTGTAGCAGGGCCGCACGCCAAGATTCTGGCGCGTGGCGCGCACGTCGCTTTCTTTTTTGCCGCTCAATTTTGCCAGGCGGGCATCGGAAAAGCCCATGGTCTTGAGGCGGCGGAAGGCCAGGGCGTCGGCGGGCAGGCCGGATTTTTTGATGTCGGCTTCGGCTTCGATGATCACGCGGATTTCGCCCAGGAACCAGGGATCGTAACTGGTGATTTTTTGAATCTCTTCCAGCGGGAAACCATGGCGCATGGCCTGGGCGGCGTTTAGCAGCCGGTCGGGCGTGGCGCGGGCCAGGGCGGCGCGAATGGCGGTCTTGTCGTCTGACAGCGGTGTTTCATCAAAACCGGTCAGGCCGGTTTCCATGGAGCGCAGCGCCTTCTGGATGGATTCGCCAAAGGTGCGGCCGATGGCCATGGCTTCGCCCACCGATTTCATGGCGGTGGTGAGGAGCGGCTCAGCGCCGGGAAATTTCTCAAAGGCAAAGCGCGGGATCTTGCTGACCACATAATCGATGGTCGGCTCAAAGCTGGCGGGCGTCACCTTGGTGATATCGTTTTTCAGTTCGTCCAGCGTGTAACCAACCGCCAGCTTGGCGGCGATCTTTGCGATGGGAAAGCCGGTCGCCTTGGAGGCCAGCGCCGAAGAGCGCGAGACGCGGGGGTTCATTTCAATCACCACCATCCGCCCGTCTTTCGGATTGACGGCGAATTGCACATTGGAGCC
>CAIXUE010000152.1 GCA_903922545.1 uncultured Alphaproteobacteria bacterium
TCATCCCGTTGATATTCCTGTTTGCTTTGGCGCAAACGCCCTTTGTGATGAAACATCACATCGAGCCGGAAAAAACCGCCGACTGACGGATTTTCAGCAGGACGCCGGTTCTCTCTGTCCACGGAACATCCTGACCCGCAACAGATATGTGCGCATGTGCGCCGCATACAACGCATTGTGTCTTTTCAAGACAGGGCGGCGGCGCGAATTCAGGCAGATAAAAAAATCACGCTTCGCAACAACGCAAACGCCGCATCGCAAAATTGTTTTTAAGGCTGGCGCAATGCTGCGGCTTGCTGTTTAGTGGCGCCTCTTGATCGCCAAGAAATTTCCCTTTTTCATTTTTTTACGCCGGACGAACAACCGGACTATTCAGGGGTGACGAATGAATAAGGGGGGGCGCAAGGGCAATGGAGGGTTTGAACTCTCCGAAGCGCCGTCACATCTCATTCGCCGCTGTCAGCAATTCTATGGCGATCTCTATGCGCGGGAATCCGGTGCGCGCGAACTGACCAAGCAGCAATACACATTGCTTGCCGCTCTCGAACATAATGACGGCGCCAGCCAGACCGTGCTGGTCGAAGTCACCGGCATTGACCGTTCCACGCTTGCGGAAATGGTGCGCCGGATGCTGGAAAAGGGTCTGCTGTCACGCGAGCGGACTGAGGAAGATCAGCGCGCCAATGCCGTGGCGATCAGCCCGTCGGGCAAAAAGGCCCTGCGCTCGGCGCGCAATGCCTCGGACCGGGCGGAAAAGGCGCTCCTGGAGGCCCTGCCCATCACCGAACGGCAGAAATTTGTACGTGCCCTGGCCCAGATCGCCGAAGCCGGCGAAAGCTTTGTCGCCAATGGTGCTACGCGCCCGCACCGGCCCATCCGCCGGGGCAAGCGGATCTGAAAAACCTCTAGACTTTGATGTCCACCAGGCTGCCGGGGCGCGATAGCGACGGCGCATCGGGCACAGGCGCCGCTGTGGGCGCGGCGGTCTGTTTCAGGGGCAGTGGCGCGAAGCCCTGTTCCTGTTGCAAGGCCGCCGCGAAGTTCGTGCCGCCTGCTTTGGCTGACGTCTGAGTGGGCGCGACATTGTTGGCCTGAAAGCGGGCCTGAGCCTCGCGGGCGGCCTGTTGGGCGGCAATCAATGTGGCGTTGACCTGCATAGGCCGGACCCTGACAAAACAGGGTTAGGAATGGATTAAGAAGCCAATTTGGCTTTTTCGATCGCCGGCAAAAGCTGCTCGGTCATGGTCTGCTGCGTCAAAAGCCCCTTCAGCTTGAAGCGGATGACGCCCTTGCCGTCCACCACATAGGTTTCCGGCACCAGAAAGACGCCCCATTCCACGCCGTCCTTGCCGTCGCCATCGCTGACAATGCGGCTGAAGGGATTGCCGGCCTGGGCAAGGAAGGCGCGCCCGGCCCCGGCCTGATGTTCTTCATAGTCCACGCCATAAAGCGAAATGCCCGGCATTTGGGAAAGCGTCATCATCTGGGCGTTTTCCAGATGACAGGGCACGCACCAGGAGGCGAAGAAATTCACCACCGTGACATGGCCGGACGCCAGGTCGGAATTGCTGAAAGCGGGCGTGGCCTGATCCATCGCCACGGCATTGACGTGCGGCGCGGGCTTGTCGATCAGCACCGAGGGCACATAGTCAGATGATTGAAACAGGCTGCGGAACAGGAAGAAAGCAATCACCACAAAGCCCGCCACCGGCAAAATGAAAATCAGGCGCTTCACGGCTTTTTGTCCTCCAGCGCCTTCAGCCGCTTTTTGGCGTCGGCATAAGATTTGAGGGTCCAGATCACGGCCACGGCCAACCCAAACGCCGAGACGCCATAGGCCGGCCAGACAAAGGATGCGTAACCGCCCATCGCCCAAAAGCTCATTGCGCGGCCCCCAACATCAAGGTGCGCGCCCGGCGGTTGAGGATTTCCGTGCGTATGCGGATCATCCACAAGGTGAGGAATAGAAAGCCGTAACCCGCCATCATGGACAGCAGCGGCCACAGGAACACCGGCGCAATCTTGCCGCTGAGAATGCTTTCGCCCTGGTGCAGGGTGTTCCACCATTGCACCGAGAAAAAGATGATGGGCAGATTGACCGCGCCCACCAGGGCCAGGATGGCGGCGGCGCGGGCGGCGCGGGTTTCATCTTCAATCGCATTCCACAGCGCCATGTAACCCAGATAGACGAACAGCAGGATCAGGAAGCTGGTCAGCCGCGCATCCCACACCCAATAAGTGCCCCACATCGGCCGGCCCCACAGCGAGCCGGTGATCAGGCCCAAAAGCGTGAACAGCGCGCCCAGCGGCGCGGCGGCACGGGCGGCGACATCGGTCAAAGGATGACGCCAGACCAGGGAGAACAGCGAGCAGAAAGCGATGGCGCCATAAGCCGTCATCGCCATCTGGGCGGCCGGGACATGAATGAACATGATGGTGACCGTCATGCCCTGCTGGTAATCGGGCGGCACCGAGAAGCCCAGATACAGGCCCAGCCCCAGCAGAGCCGCCGTCGCAATCGCGCAAAAGGGCAGCAGCGCCTTGGACAGGCGCATGAACTCCCCCGGATTGGCGTAACGGAACAGGCTGGGCATTCAACCTCCCAGATTCAGGCGCACAGCGCCCGCGGCGGCGAAAGGACTTAGCAGGGTGGCGGCAATGGCAAAAGCGGCCAAAAGCCCCAAGGCGCCGGCGCCGCCGGTTCCCTGCTGCAAAGCCGCCACCGCGCCCGCGCCAAAAATCACAACCGGCGTCAGCAACGGCAGAATAATCAGGGGCAGGATGAGCCCCCCGCGCTTAAGCGACAGCGTCAGGCTGGCCCCGATGGCGCCCACGCTGCTGACGGCGGGCGTGCCGATCAGAAGCGAAACAAACAATATCCCGGTGGCGCCCGGCGGCAGGTTGAAGAGCAGCGCCAGCAGCGGCGAGATCAGCGTCAGCGGCAGGCCGGTGGAAAGCCAGTGCGCAGCAACCTTGGCCAGCGCCACGCTTTCCAGCGACAAGGGCGACAGCGCGATCACATCCAGGCTGCCATCTTCGAAATCGCCCTGAAACAGACGATCGAGAGACAGCAGCGCCGCCAGCACTGCCGCCACCCACAAAACGCCGCCCGCCACCCGCGCCAGAAGATTGAGATCCGCACCGATGCCCAGCGGCACCAGGGTCGCCACCAGGGCAAAGAAAGCCAGCGCCAAAGCCGCGCCGCCGCCGCTGCGGGCCGACAGGCGCAAGTCGCGCATCAGAAGGGCGGAAAAAGCGCTCATAGCCGGATGCTCGCCTGGCCAAAGCCCAGGGGATCATGGGTGGCGGCAATCACCATGCCGCCCTGATTGCAATGCCGCGCCATGACGCGGGCGATCAGAGCCTGGCCTTCAGTGTCCAGCGCCGCGAAAGGTTCATCCAGCAGCCA
>CAIXUE010000153.1 GCA_903922545.1 uncultured Alphaproteobacteria bacterium
AAGAAGCTGCCCTTCACCCGCCAGACGCTGTTCTATTCGGCGACCATGCCGCCGGAAATCCAGCGCCTCACAGATCAGTTTCTGCACAATCCCGTGCGTATCGAGGTTTCACGTCCCGCCACCACCGGCAGCAACATCACCCAGGAACTGGTGGAAATTCCCGCCAATGACTGGGCCAAGCGCGAAGCGCTGCGCCGACTGATCCGCGAAGAGGAAGCCACCCTCAACAACGCCATCGTGTTCTGCAACCGCAAGCGCGACGTCGATGTGGTGGCCAAGTCGCTGGTCAAACACGGCTTTGATGCCGCCCCCATTCACGGCGATCTCGATCAGTCTCTGCGCACCAAAACGCTGGAGAAGTTCCGCGCCGGCGAACTCAAAATCCTGGTGGCCAGCGATGTGGCGGCACGCGGGCTGGACGTTCCGGCCGTCAGCCATGTCTTCAATTTCGACGTGCCGATCCATGCCGACGATTATGTCCATCGCATCGGCCGCACCGGCCGTGCGGGCAGAAGCGGCAAGGCCTTCCTGCTGGCCTCGTCGCGCGACGGCATATATATCGATTTCCTCGAAAAACTGACCACCAACACGCTTCAGCGCCGCCAGATGATGGATATCGAAGTGCGTGAAGACCGTCCGCGCCGCGATGATCATCGCGGTGGCGGCGGCGGCAAGGGCCGCGGCGATCGCGGCCGTGGCCGCGACGGAAAACAGCGCAGCCATCGCCCGCCGGACGGAAAATATCACGACCAGGTCGCGGCCATCGAACCGGCCGCCGCCGATGCGGCTCCCATCGCCACCAGCGCGCCTTCTCCCGCCATCGCCGATGCGCCGGCCCGCCCTGATCACCAGCCGCAGGGTCATCAGCCTCAGGGCCAACGCCAGCAGAACAAGCCGCACCAGCCGCGCCCCGAAAAACCACAGCATGAAAACCAGCCCCGCAACGATCATGGGCGGCATGAAAAAGGCGGCAGCCAGCGCCAGCACAATGAGCGGGCGCGCGAACCTGAAGCGGTGGACAAGAGCCAGCTTCCGGCCTTCCTGTTCCGCCAGGTGCCCCTGAAAAAGCCCGACCCCAAATCGTGACGCGGTAAAAAAAGCCGGGTTCTTGCGGATTTTTGGCCGAAAACGGGCTTTTTTCATCCCATTGCGGCACATCCGCTTAACCCTTTTTTACCGGGCGGCGCGCCAGACTTCGCGACCCCGCATGTTGCGTTTTGGCGGGTGTGTTGTTGGGGGAACGAATGTTACGGCCGGACAAGGAACAAGCGCTCGCCAAAACCGCGATCGCCCTGATGGGCGAATGCGCAGTCATGCCCACGCCGGAAAATTTCGAACTTTTCTACGCCTTTGCCGCCGGTGAAAATCCGGATGTCACCCAGGTGATGGGCGCCATGATGGCGGCGAAGAAAAACTTCACCCCGGAAATCCTCTCCGACCTGCGCCTGCGCTGCATTTCCGGCGCGCGCGTCGCCCGCACCATGGACAGTGTCGGCTCGACCATGAGCCAGACCATCGACAGCGTGCTGGTCAAGCTGGAAGCGGCAGGCCGCCAGACCGAAACCTACACCAATCAGCTTTCCGCCGCCGGCGGCGCGCTGGGCGCGGCCGATCAAACGCCCGCCGATATGCGCAAGCTGGTGGAAGACCTGATCGCCGCCACCCACGCCATGGAAACCAAGACCAAGGCGCTGGAAAGCGAATTGCAGAAATCCTCCGAACAGGTTTCGGACCTGCGCGGCAAACTGGACGATGTGCGCAAGGAGAGCCTCACCGACCCCTTGACCGGCATTTCCAACCGCAAGGCGTTCGACGCCGCGCTGGAAACCGCCATGCTGGAACTGGCCGAAGGCGAAACCGTGTCGCTGATGATGTGCGACATCGACCATTTCAAGAAATTCAACGACAGCTGGGGTCACCAGACCGGCGACCAGGTCCTGCGCCTGGTGGCCAATTGCCTGTCCGACAACGTCAAGGGCCGCGACACCGCGGCGCGCTATGGCGGCGAGGAATTCGGCGTTCTGCTGCGCGGCACCAATCTGCAGGATGCCACCCATGTCGCCGACCAGATGCGCCAGGCCGTCATGGGCCGCAAGCTGGTCAAGAAATCCACCGGCGATATTCTGGGCACCATCACCATCTCCATCGGCGTGGCCCAGTTTGGCCCCGGCGACAGCATCGAAACGGTGATCTGCCGCGCCGACGCCTGCCTTTATGGCGCCAAGCAGAATGGCCGCAACATGGTTCTGAACCAGGACGATCCGAGAATCGCCACGAAGATCTCCAGCGCCGCCTGATTTCACTTTCTGCTCCGGCCCGCTATGCTCCCGGCATGGCGCAGGATCTGGATCGCGTAATTTTGACGGCGCATGGCCCCGTCGCGGTTCTTGCTTTCAACCAGCCTGATGTCATGAACGCGGTATCGGCGCGCATGATCGCCGGCGCCATCGCGGCGCTGGATGTGATCGAAGCCCAAGTCCAATTCCGCGCCCTGATCTTGACCGGAACCGGCAAGGCCTTCTGCGCGGGCGCCAACCTCCTGGAAGTCGAACCCGGCATGAGCGCAGGCGACATGCTGGAGCGCGTCTATCATCCCTTCCTGCATCGGTTGAAGAATTGCCGCATGCCGGTGGTGACAGCTGTGAACGGCGCCGCGGTGGGCATCGGTATGAGCATCGCCCTTTCCGGCGATCTTTGCATCGCCGCCCGCTCGGCTTTTTTCCAGCAGGGCTTTTCCAAACTGGGGCTGGTGCCCGATGGCGGTTCGTCCTGGCTGTTGCCGCGCCTGATCGGCCTGGCGCGGGCGCGCGAACTGGCGCTGTTGTCTGAAAAGCTGCCGGCCGAAAAAGCGTTAACCTGGGGCCTGATCAATACTCTGGCGGATGATGAAAAACTGATGCCCGACGCTCTGGCTCTGGCCGTCAGGCTGGCGGAAGGCCCCGCCGCCTTTGCCCTCACCCGCAAGCTTTTCTGGGACAGCCCTGGCAATTCCTATGAGGCGCAGCTGGCGCAGGAACAGGCGGCGCAACAGCGCGCCGGCCAGACGGCGGATTTCCAGGAAGGCCTGGCGGCGTTCCACGCCAAGCGCGCCCCCAAATTCACGGGGAAATAGCAGTCAGTCCTGCGCCGTTTCGGCCTCTGCAATGGCGCGCTCATGGCTGACGCTGCGGACTCCGTCTTGTGGAGACAGACCGAAAAAGCCCGGAACCGAAATCAGGGGAATGACCGCCGACAACAGGAACACCTGATGAAATTGCGCCGGCGCCAGCACATGCCCCGCGCCGCTGACCAGGCTGAGCAGCACCGCCGCCAGCGACACGCCCAGGCTGACGGACAATTGCTGCAGCACCCCGCCCATGCTGGTGGCGCGGCTGAGGCGTTCATCCGGCATGTCGGAATAGGACAGGGTGTTGGAGGTCATGAACTGGGCCGAACGCGTCAGCCCGAACACGAACACCATCGCCAGAACCAAAGCATGCGGCGTCTGCGGCGTGACCCAGGCGAAGGACGCCAGCGCCGCCGATCCGGCCAATGCGCTGACCACCAGGATCAGGCGGAAGCCGCGCGTCTTCAGCACCGGCGCAATCAGGCTGCGCACCAGCAGGGCGCTGATCGCTCCCGCAAACGTCAGCGAACCGGAAATGATGGGCGACAGGCCAAATCCCACCTGCAGCATCAACGGCAACAGAAACGGAAAGCCGTTCATGCCGACCCGGCAAAGCCCACCCGCCAGGGTGCCCACCCGGAAAGACCGGATGCGGAAAAGCGACAGATCCACCGCCGGGTTTTTCGCCCGCGTCGCATAAAACCCGAACGCCGCCAGCAAACCAGCAGACGCCACAAACACCGCCAGCATCGCAGAAGCGGAAATGATTGGATGGCTGACACTTTCCATGCCGAACTGCAGCAGCCCCAGCCCGCAACCCACCATCAGAAAGCCGGTAAAATCAAACGCCCCCACATTGGTATCGCGGTGATCTTTCACATGGCGCAGCGCCAACACGATTCCCAGCAAGCCAAAAGGCAGATTGACGTAAAAAATCCAGCGCCAGGACAGATAGGTTGTGATGACGCCGCCCAAAAGCGGGCCGATCACCGGCCCCGCAATGGCGGGCAGAGTCATATAAGTCATGGCCGTCATCAGTTCGGAACGGGGAAAGCTGCGCAACAGGATCAGGCGCCCCACCGGCGTCATCATCGCCCCGCCCAGCCCCTGCACAATCCGCATGGCCACCAGCATGGGGAAATTGTCCGCCAGCCCGCACAAGGCCGAACCGATGGTGAAAACCCCCAGCGCGGTGACAAAAATGCGCCGCGCCCCGAACCGGTCGGCAAACCAGCCGCTGACGGGAATGAACACCGCCACCGCCAGCACATAGGCCGCCACCGCCAGGCTCATCTGCACCGGGGTGACATGAAGGCTGCGGCCGATCTGCGGCACCGCCGTGGTGACGATGGTAGAATCCAGCTGTTCCATCAAAAACGCCATCGCCACGATCACGGGAATGATCAGCGCAGGCCGGACGCGAACGGCGGACCTATAAGCCAAAGGAACTAGGAGGCGGCGGGGGTGATGGCGACGCTTTCGCCGCAGCCACAGGCTGAAGTTTGATTTGGGTTTTTGAAGGTGAAACGCGACCCCAGCTTGGTGGTTTCAAAATCCAGCTCGGTACCGATCAGGAACAGGATCGCCTTAGGCTCGATGAAAATCTTAACGCCCTGGTCTTCCATCACTTCGTCCAGCGGGCTGCTGCTTTCGGCATAATTCATGGTGTAGCTCATGCCGGCGCAGCCGCCATTGGTCACTCCAACCCGCACGCCCAGATATTTGCCTTCCGCATCCGCCATGATCTGGCGCAGGCGCTCGGCCGCCCGCTCGCTCAGGCGAACCGGCTTGGGGCGTTCTCTGCGGGGGCGTTGAATTTGTGTTTCCATGGTCAATACATGTTCAGTTCGAGTTTGGCTTCTTCACTCATCCGGTCCGGCGTCCAGGGCGGATCGAACGTCATGTTCACTGTCACGCCGCCAATGCCCTCAACCTTTTCAAGGGCCTGCTTGACCATGCCGGGCATTTCCCCGGCCACGGGGCAGTTGGGGGCCGTCAGGGTCATGTCCACTGTAACGGCCTTGTCGTCCGCGACATCGACCTTATAGATAAGACCCAATTCGTAAATATCCACCGGGATCTCCGGATCGTAAACCGTCTTGAGAGCCGTCACCAGTTTGCTGGTGAAATCATCCAGCTCCTGCGGCGACAGGGCCGAAGCGGCAATTTCCGTCTTGAGGGCTTCTTCGCTCATTGCGCGCCCTCCTCTACCGCATTGTGAAACGTATGCCAGGCCAGGGTGGCGCATTTCACCCGCATGGGAAACTCCGACAGGCCCGACA
>CAIXUE010000154.1 GCA_903922545.1 uncultured Alphaproteobacteria bacterium
CGCGCGCACGCCGGGTGAGGCAGCCAGAAGATCCGCGTCACCCGCTGTGGCGATAATGGCGTCGAAACGGTCCTGGCTGGCGCGGCGGGCCGCATCAGCGGCGCCATTGGCGATCACCACCCGGTTGCCGAACGGCTCCAGCAGATGGGCGATCTGCGCCGCCACGCCTGTGGCGGGCGCGAAGATCAAAACAGAAATGCCGTGCGGCGCCACGCGCCCGGTTTCGCTGGCGGCGCTGCCGGTCTTGTCGAAAGCGCCCTGGCCGGAAACCGGCAACAGGAACCAGAATTGCGCGCCATCACCCTGCTGGCTTTCAAAGCCAATGCTGCCGCCGGCCTGATCGACGATGCGCTTGGCCACAGCCAGGCCAAGGCCGGCGCCCTGTTCGCGCCGGGTGTAAGAAGAATCGCCTGGCGAAAAAGGCTTGAACAGGCTTTTGGCCACTTCCGGCGCCACGCCCAGTCCCGTATCGGTAACAGTGAAACGCATGAATTGCTGGCCTGTCTCGTCGCGTTCGGTTTCCAGGCGAATATCCACAAGGCCCCGGTCGGTGAATTTCAGGGCGTTGTCCGCCACTTTCAGCAATACCTGGCGCACCCGGCGCGGATCGGCGGCCACACGCGGCAGATAAGGCGGCGCGGTCAGTGTCAGGCGCAGGCGCTTTTCCCAGGCGCGCGGCTGCAGCAGCCTTGTGACGGTGCGCGCCGTGGACAGGGCATCGCAATCATCTTCTTCCAGCTGCTCATGATCATCGCGCGTCAGCGCGATGACATCGTCCAGCAGGGTCAAAAGCCCACGTCCGGCTTCCAGCATCACTTTCACATGGTCGGCTTGCTGGCGGGGCAGTTCGGCGCGCTCCAGAAGCTGCGCCATGCCCAAAAGCGCGTTCATCGGCGTGCGCAGTTCGTGGCTGATATTGGCGATGAAGGCCGATTTGGCCATGGCGCTGGCCTGCGCTTCATCTCGGGCATGCAAGGCCTCGGTTTTTTCCGCTGACAGCCGCTCCACCAGCGCGGCATTTTCGCTGCGCAGGAAAACGCCTTCGTCAATCAGCCGGCCCATGCCCCGGCAATAGGAAATCAGCACCGCGCCGAAAAAGCCCACCAGGATGGCGGTCATGGTCGGGTAAAGCCCGCCCTTCAGCAGCAACAGCACGATCAGCGGCCCCAACGACAATACGGTGTGCGCTGCATAGGCAGGGCGGTGCGCCGAGCGGGCGATGAATTCGGTGGCGGTCATGCCCAGATAGGCCAACGCCAGATAGGCTTCGGCGGGAAAGCTGTTCCAGGGAAACCAGAACCAGGCGCCCAGGCCCCAGGTGGCGCCGGCGATCGCAGAAACGAAAGTATAGCGCCGCGCCCAGAAGCGTGGATCGTTGCAATGGGTGCCTTGCGCTTCGCAGCGCAGCTTGTAAGCGCCAGTTAGCTGCTCGGCGGCGATCACCACCACCATCTGCAGCAACAGCGGCGTGATGGGCAAAAGCCCCAGCGTGTTGCCGGCCAGAAGCGTGGCGGGCACGCACAAAACCGCGAAGGGCAGGGACAGATAATGGCGCCCCAGCGCGTACAGGATCTCGATGCGGCCGGAGAGAATCCTCTCCGCCTCCGCCTTCTGATCCGGCTGGGCCGTGATATCCACAGTCATTGACGCTATCCCTCGGCAAAGCCTAGCTTTCTCGCCCTTTCAATTCGCTTAAGAATAGCCCTAACAAGACATGAACAATCCGACGAAAACGTTGAAAGAACAGGCGCTTGCCGCAAAAGCCTGGCCCTTTGAGGAGGCAAGGCGCCTTTTGGCCCGCATCGAAAAGCACGCCGCCCAGGGCAAAAAGCCCGAACTTGTGCTGTTTGAAACCGGCTATGGCCCCTCGGGCCTGCCGCACATCGGCACCTTTGGCGAGGTGGCCCGCACCTCCTGGGTGCGCCATGCCTTCGAGACGATTTCCGACATCCCCACCCATCTGATCGCTTTTTCCGACGACATGGATGGCTTGCGCAAAGTGCCCGAAAATCTGCCGCAGCCGGAAATGATCGCCGCCAATCTTGGCAAGCCGCTGACATCGATTCCCGATCCGTTCGGCACCCATGAAAGTTTTGGCGCCCACATGAATGCGCGCCTGCGGGCCTTCCTGGATCATTTCGGTTTCCGTTACGAATTTTATTCCTCGACCTCCACTTACAAATCCGGCCGCTTCGACCAATCGCTGCTGCGTATTCTGGCGAATTACGACAAGGTGATGGAAGTGATGCTTCCGACGTTGGGCGGGGAACGCCAGCAGACTTACTCGCCGTTTCTGCCTGTATCGCCTGTCTCAGGCAAAGTCCTGCTCGCCAAGGTCGTGGCGCATGATGTCGCCAAAGGCACCATCACCTATGTCGAAGAAGATGGCAGTCACCAGACCGTTCCGGTGACGGGCGGTCATTGCAAGCTGCAATGGAAACCCGACATGGGCATGCGCTGGGCGGCGCTGGGCGTGGATTACGAGATGTACGGCAAGGATCACCTTACCCAGGCGCCGCTTTACGACGCCATCTGCCGCATCGCCGGCGGCACGCCGCCCGAACAATATATGTTCGAGCTGTTCCTGGACGACAAGGGCCAGAAGATTTCCAAATCCCGCGGCAACGGCATCACCATCGAGGAATGGCTGGCCTATGGCCCGGCGGAGAGCATTTCGCTGTTCATGTATCAGAAGCCGCGTACCGCCAAACGGCTTTACTTCGATGTGATCCCCAAGGCGGTGGATGAATATCTGTCTTTCCTGGAATCGTATCATGCGCCGGAAACCACGGACGAACAGCGGCTGGAAAATCCTGTCTGGCATATTCACGGCGGCAAGGTGCCCGCCGAAACCTATCCGGTCAGCTTCGCGCTGTTGCTCAATCTGGTGTCCGCCTCCAACGCCCATAACCGTGAAGTGCTGTGGGGCTTCATCAAGGCTTACTCGCCCAAGCCCGCATCACCTGAGGCCAATCCAGGTCTCGACAAGC
>CAIXUE010000155.1 GCA_903922545.1 uncultured Alphaproteobacteria bacterium
TTCTATACCTTTCACGGCATAAGCTTACTGGTCGATCTATTTCGCATCGGCCCTGGCGTGGTGAAACCCAGGCTGGACGGTCACAACGCCACTTACGGCGAACGCGCATTTCTCTATCTGACATTCTTCCCGCAACTGATCGCCGGACCCATCGTCAAGGCGCGCGATTTCTTCCCGCAGATTCATCATCACCGTCTTGCC
Source organism: uncultured Alphaproteobacteria bacterium (assembly GCA_903922545.1). Next base: position 202 of record CAIXUE010000155.1, read on the forward strand.
GACATCGACTGGACGGGCGCCTGCCAGGCGCTGCTGATCGGCTATTTCTTGAAATCCGTGGTGGCGGACAATCTGCAAAACCAGACATTCTGGATGCAATTTCCGTTTTTTATCGGCTTGTCATCCTTCAATCTTCTGACGCTGCTGTTTGGCTATTCCATGCAGATTTTTTCCGACTTCGCGGGCTACTCGCTGATTGCCATCGGACTGGCAAAACTGTTTGGCTATCATTTGCCCGACAATTTCCGCTTTCCCTATATTGCCGAGAGTTTTGCGGAATTTTGGACGCGTTGGCACATCTCCCTTTCCACCTGGTTGCGGGAATATCTTTACTATCCGCTAGGCGGCAACCGCAAAGGACGGCTGCGAACCTATCTCAACCTGATGGTGGTGATGTTCCTGGGTGGTTTGTGGCACGGCGCCGCCTGGAGTTACGCCGCCTGGGGAACATGGCACGGAATGGCGCTCGCCGGAGAACGCATGGCATCGGACACCGCATTCTACCGGTCAGGGCATGTCGCGGTTCGCGCGGCGCGCACCCTGCTGGTATTCTGCTTTGTCAGCGCCGCATGGCTGCTGTTCAAATTGCCCCGTTTCAGCGACGTAATAGATTATATGGCCGCAATTCGCGACAATGTTCACATGACACCGACGTTGGGCGGTCCGGTGACCATCGCGCTCTATTCCCTGCCTGTCATTGCCTATCATTTTCATTATCTCGCCCGCCGGAACACGCCCGCCAAAAAGCCTGGCCGCCTGCGGCCGCTTATCTTTGGCGCCATGCTGATGCTTATTGCGCTGGGTTCCGGTCCGCGCGCGGCATTCATCTATTTCCAGTTCTGATCATGCCCATGGATCACATCATCACACGCACCCTGATCGCCGCGGCCGCCATGACCCTGGGCTATGCCGCGCTGGTGCAGGTTTACCATCCCCTGTTTCACAAGGCGCCGTCCATCGACATGACGAACCGGATCTATCTGGAGAATTATGTCTACGGCACCCCGGCGCCATCGGTTCTGGTGGGATCGTCGCTGACCCAGAGAATTCCGGATGAGGCGTTGGGGCCGGATTTCCAGAATTTGGCGCTGAGCGGCGACGGCGCCCTGACGGGGCTGGCGATTGCCGCAAACAGTCCCGTTCACCCAAAACGGATATTAATCGAAATCAACAAGATCGATCGTGGCGTGAATAACGCCCTGGTCCGGGATATTTTCGCCGATCCGCTCTTCACCCTGCGCCGCCACGTCGCCGCGCTGCGTGTCAGCTACCGGCCGATGAATTATCTCTATGGGATACTGCGCGGCGGGGTCGGCGGACAAGGCGTGGAGGCGGCGCCCGAGCTCAATGCCGAGCAGACGCGGGCCGTAACAGCCGAGAGCGCGCGCAACGATGCGGTTCTGCTTCCACCCCAGACCCTGGCGGACGATATCCAGATCCTGACCAGCCTGGTCGCAA
>CAIXUE010000156.1 GCA_903922545.1 uncultured Alphaproteobacteria bacterium
CGAACGCGATCCAGGGCGCGTTGAGGAACATCTCGCCGGTGACGGCAATGCCGTAAGCCGCCGCCAACGCGCTGGAACTCTTGAAGATCAGCACGATGAGAACGACGCCGGTGCAGAGGTAGGCGTTCATCCGCGGCACATAGATCTGGCCGTAATCGGTGGCCGAGGTGTGGCGAATTTCCATGCGCGGCAACTGGCCAAGCTGCACCGCCTGCTGGGTCATGGAGAACACGCCGGTGATCACGGCCTGGCTGGCGATGATGGCGGCCATGGTCGCCAGCAGCACCATGGGCAGATGCGCCCAATGCGGGATCACCGAAAAGAAAGCGATGCTGGCGTCGGCGGGCCGGCGCAGCAGGGCCGCGCCCTGGCCGAAATAATTCAGCATCAAGGCGGGCAGGGCGACAAAGAGCCAGGCATATTGAATGGGCCGTTTGCCGAAATGGCCCATATCGGCATACAGCGCCTCGCAGCCGGTCACCGCCAGAACCACCGCGCCCAGCGACACGAACGCGATCCAGGGCGCGTTGAGGAACATCTCAAGCGCATAAAGCGGATTGACTGCGGCCAGGATAGCGGGGGTTTGCAGCAGCGACACCAGGCCGAACGCGGCCAGCACCAGAAACCAGATCAGCATCACTGGCCCAAACAGTTTGCCGATCTTGTGCGTGCCGTAACTCTGGAAGGCGAACAGCGCCACCATGATCGCCAGCGTCATCGGCACCACCAGCGCCGAAAAGCGCGGCGTTTCGATGCTGAGGCCTTCAACCGCCGACAGAACCGTGATGGCGGGCGTCAACATGCCGTCGCCGAAGAACAGCGCCAGCCCGACAATGGCGCCGATGCCGATGCTGGTTTTCACCACCCGCGACAGACCGGTCGAACGATGCGCCAGCGCCGCCAGCGCCAGGGTGCCGCCTTCGCCATTGTTGTCGGCGCGCATGATGATCAGGACATATTTGACCGTCACCACCAGGATCAGCGCCCAGAAGATCATGGACAGCGAACCCATCACGGCAATGTGATTGGCAAGTCCGCCTTCGGTGGCCAGCACGGTCTGGCGCAAGGCATAGAGCGGCGAGGTGCCGATATCGCCGAACACCACGCCCATGGCGCCCAGCATCAGGCCGGGCAGATGGCGCCGGTCATTGGCGGGATGGGCCTTGTTGGCCGGATCGCTCAGCTCAGGCGCGGCTTTGGAATCAACAACCGAGCCCGCCATGGGATCGGGCTGAAGGCTTGGCAAAGGTTGTTGGGTGTTCACCGGGTGGTGGAATTTTGCATGGAAGAAAGCGCGGAACGCGTCCTGTCTGCCTGTGGCGGGTGTGCGCCCGCGAAGGCCGGGACAATATTCCTCCCCCATCCCCATGCAAGCGGGGGAGGCAGAATGGCGCAGATTTAGGTTAAACCCATGGAATTACTGGGTTTCGTCCGGAATTTCGGCCATCGCCACCTTGTCATCGGCCAGGGAAAGCGAGCCGGGGGTGGACGTGCCGGGCAGGATGAAGCCCTGAACCGGGTAGGTGTGGCCGCCCCAGGCGCCGGTCTGGATGTTCCAGACTTTGACCTGGCTCCAGTCATTGGCGCTGCTGACATCCACCACCGGATCGTTGAGATAGATTGAGCCGTCATCCAGCCAGTTGGCGTGATCGATGCGGATTTCGCGCGGCGAAATGATTTTCTGCACCACCGCGACATGGCCGCGTTCCGGCCCGGCATAACCGGCCAGCACCATCACCGCACCGCTTTGCGGCGCAGCGGCGCGCTGGAATTTTCCCGCCGCCTGGTCCCACCAGGTCCAGGCATCGCCGTGGATTTTTATGGCCGAATGATCGCGGGCATAAGGCACGCATTGCAGCGGCTTCTGGCCGGTATTCTCGGCCACATTGCGGCCCAGCTCGCGCGGCAGGTTGGTGAAAGGCGTATCGTCTTCAAAGCTGACACAGCCCGCCAGCAACGGCGCGGCCAACACAAAAGCCGCCAATACTCTTTTTTGCATTGCCCAACCCAACCCGTCTTGCCTGGGGCAAAACTAGGCCGGCCCCCACCAAAGCGGGGTTAGGTGGATGCTTCAAATTGTATGCAATCCCGATTTGGGACGGGCTTGATTTGAATAACCCCCTCTGCCTTCGCTGGGCCGAGGGCCAGCTACGGCATCTCCCCCTTTTAGGCGCTTCGCGCAAAGGGGGAGGGTTATTCGCCCGGCGTAATCCGCTGGCGGGCGGGCACGCGCGCACCTGTGGTGGCGCCCATACCGCCGATGGAAACCAGGCCCGAGACGGCGAAGACAAAAAACAGCGCGCTCCAGTTGGCGGATTCCGCTGTGGCGACAGCGGCGACAAAAATGCCGACCAGAAGTTCGGGCGCGCCGCGCCAGCCGCCGGTGACGATCTCGCCGGCGCGGAAGGTGCGGTGAAAATCCATGCGAGTGCTGAAGAAGGCTTCCAAAGTGGCGCGGGTGTTGGCCAGGATCAGGCCGGAGGGAAACACCACCGCCAGCACCAGCGCGCGGTACAGTTTCTTCTCATGCTGCTGACCCAGCATGCGCTGACCCAGCCACAGATAACCGACCGAACAGGACAGGCCCAGAAAAGTCACGATCAGGCCCAGGATCGCGACAGCGGGATAAGGCGGCAGCCCCACCGACATCATAAAGAGCGATATCGCGGCGCTGGTAAAAGCCAATGTATAAAAGGCGAATTGGCACATCTGCAGCGTCATCGCCACTTTAAGATGCAGCGGCAACGCGCTCTTCCACACCAGCGGCACAAGTTTGCGCGCGCATTGCGCATGGCCCTTGGTCCAGCGCGCTTGCTGCGCCCGCCAGGCGGCAGCGGTGGGCGGCAATTCGCCCGGCACAACAAGGTCGGACACCATCGCGGCGCGCCAGCCCTGCATCACGCAGCGCATGGAAAGATCCAGATCTTCGGTCAGCGTATCGCCTGTCCAGCCGCCGCCATTTTCAATCGCCGCGCGCGACCACACGCCCGCCGTGCCATTGAAGCTCATCGGCAGACCGGCGCGATAACGCGCTTCCTGCTCCACCGCGAAATGCGAATCCAGCAACAGGCCCTGCACCCGCGTCAGCCAGTTCAGGCTGCGATTGTTGTGACCCCAGCGTGCCTGGACAAAGGCCAGGCCATTGTCAGCGACCAGCGCCGGCACGGTACGGCGCAGGAAATCCGGCGGCGGCACAAAATCCGCGTCGAAGATGGCGACATAGGGCGCGTCGGAATGGTGCAGGCCGAACGCCAGATTGCCCGCCTTGAAACCCCGTCGGTCGCCCCTGCGCAGCAGCTGCAGGTTGACGCCTTCCGGCGCCAGGCCGACGAGGCCAGCGGCCAGGGCGGCGTGATTTTCTTCGGTGCCGTCATCCAAAATCTGAATGGTGAGCCGGCCCTTCGGCCAATCCAGCGCGCAGGCGGCGGCCGCCACGCGCAGCGCCAGATAGCCTTCATTGCAGACCGGCAATTGCACCAGCACATGCGGCAATTCTTCGTCGCGCAATTGCGCCATGGGCAGTGAGGGCCGCGGGCGCGACACGCGCACCCAGGCAAGCGTTGCCAGCTGGATAGATAAAGTGCTGACCGCGATCAGGATCAGAGCCAGGCAGGAGGACAGGATATATCCGAGCATGGCGAAGCTTTTGGTCCCACTCTTAACGCCGACCCACCCTGGGAGGGCGCAGCCCGGCATTTTCACGGCCCGGACGGGCCTTGCTGCGATGCACTAAAGGCGACCTTCTTATGCCCGGCCTTTATTGGCAAGGGGGCTTATTGGGAACCGAAAAAACCGCCCAGAACAGACAGGGAATAAGGGGAAACTTCCGCTGCTTAGCCTTAACCGGCGGGCGGCCCGTGACTTCTATGCCGCAGGGCTGGGCGCCACCTGACAGGATGCCGGCTAGGGCTTCGCCTGAATCCGGAAAATGCTGCGTCCCTCGCCGCTGGTGACGTTTTCGACGGTGTGCCCCTCCTCGCCGCACATGTGGGGAATATCCACCACCGCCAGGGGATCGCTGGCCAGCACGGTGAGCCTGGCGCCCGGGGCCAGCCGCGCCAGCGCCCGCCGGGCCATCATGGCGGGCAGGGGACACTTCAGTCCGGTCAGGTCCAGCGTTTCCTCATCCATCCGCCGTGGATAATCCGCTCCCTTGCGCGGCGCAAACCCTGGGATCAATCTGCCGCGCCATGAATCTTATTGCCGCGATCCGGCGCGAATATACCTATCTCGCCGCCATCGTCCGCACCCTGTTGATGCTGCGGACGGTCAAGCCGGACGCCAGCCGCACCATCGTGGATATTGTCGAAGACTGGGCGGCCAAAACGCCTTCGGCGACTGCGGTTTTTTATCACGATGACGTGATGAGCTATGGCGCGCTGGATGCGCGCGCCAACCAATATGCCCATTGGGCGCTGTCGCTGGGCCTGAAGCCCGGCGATCCGGTGGCCCTGTTCATGGAAAACCGGCCGGATTTTCTGTGCGCCTGGCTGGGCCTGTTCAAGGCCGGGCTTTGCGCGGCGCTGATCAACACCAACCAGCGCGGCCAGCCTTTGGCCCATTCCATTGAAATCGTCGGCGCGCGGCATGTGATTGTGGGCAGTGAGCTGGCGGACTGCCTGCCGGAGGCTGAACCGTTTTTTTCCGCCAATCCGCAAGTCTGGATTCAAGGCGAGAATGCAAATCTGGATGTGGCGCTGAATACCGCCTCGCCGGTCTCGCCAGGCAAAGCACCGCGCGCCGGAGTAAAGCTGAAAGATCGCGCCTTCTTCATTTACACCTCCGGCACCACCGGCCTGCCCAAGGCGGCCAATTTCAGCCATATGCGCATGCGCTTTATGATGAGCGGCTTTCTGGGCGCGCTGCAGCCGACATCAGCCGACCGGATTTACTGCGCGCTGCCGCTTTATCACGCCACGGGCGGGGTCTGCGCCGTCGGCATGGCGCTGTGCCGCGGTGGCGCCATCATCCTGAAGAAAAGATTTTCGGTCAGCGAATTCTGGAGCGACATCCACAAATATGACGCCACCCTGTTCGTCTATATCGGCGAATTGTGCCGCTATCTGCTCAACGCGCCGCCGGTTGCCCATGAACGCGGTCACCATATCCGCGCCATCACCGGCAATGGCCTGCGGCCAGAAATCTGGCGCGAATTCCAGGCCCGCTTCGCCATTCCGCGCATCGTGGAATTTTATGGCGCCACCGAAGGCAATGTCTCGATGCTGAATTATGACGGCACCGTCGGCGCGGTGGGCCGGGTGCCGGACTATCTGGAAAAGCTGCTGCCCACGCGTGTGGTGCGCTTTGATGTGGAAAAGGAAACGCCGATCCGGGGCGCGGATGGGCTTTGCCAGGAATGCGCGCCCGATGAAGTGGGCGAAGCGGTGGGCGGCATCTCGGCCCGCGCCGGGCGGAATTTCGAGGGCTATACCAAAGCCACCGATACGGAAAAGAAAATCCTGCATGACGTGTTCCGGAAGGGGGATGCCTGGTTTCGCACCGGCGACCTGATGCGCCGCGATGAACATGGCTATTTCTATTTTGTCGATCGCATCGGCGATACGTTTCGTTGGAAAGGCGAGAATGTCGCCACCAGCGAAGTGGCCGAGGCGCTGTCCGCCATTCCCGGCATTCGCGAAGCCAATGTCTATGGCGTCAGCGTGCCCGGCATGGATGGGCGCGCCGGCATGGCGGCGCTGGTGGTGGATGGGTTGTTTGATCTGCGCGGATTGCCCAAACGGCTGGCCTGGCGGCTGGCGCCTTATGCGCGGCCTGTGTTCCTCAGGCTGCAGCCGGAAATCGCCGTCACCGGCACCTTCAAACAGCGCAAGGTCGAGCTGGTGAAAGAAGGCTTCGATCCGTCCACGATTGCCAACCACATTTTCTGGCTCAATCCGGCAACGGGCGATTACGAAGGCCTGACACCGGCGCGCTATGCCGACATCGTGGAAGACCGCGTGAAGCTTTAAGCGAAGTCTTTCGCCAGCGCCGCTTTGGTATCGTCGCTCAGCACCGCCATATGGCCGTAATTTTTATGGCCCAGGCCGATCACCACGCGCTCACTCGCAAAGCGTGCTTTTTGCTGTGGTGTCAGTTTGAAGCGCAGCCAATGCACCGAGGATGTTTTGCCATCCGCCGTGGTGCGGTGGTCATATTCGGTGGGCGTGGCCAAAACCTTTTCGCCGCCAATTTCCATAAAGACGCTTTCTTCGATGCCACCCAACGTCAGCAGCGTATTGTGCCGTCGGTTGGCGTCTTCGATTTCCAGCATCATGGTGGCGATCAGCTCATTGCCCTGGGGGATCAGCGGATTGTAAGCCTCCAGTTCGCCGGCCAGTTGCTCGTCGCCGCCTTTTTCGATGCGCAGCATTTCCTGCACCTGCAGCCACATGGTGGCGTAATTCTCGAAATAGAAAGTGGCGAAAGGCCCAACCTCGATCCGGCGCAGCTTCTTCATCGGCAGCAGATTCTGCTTCAGGCTGGCGCGGCGCACATCATATTCCTGCGGCGGCAGGATATCGGCGGGCGTGATCTTGCGTGCAGCTTCGGTCATCTAATCCTCCACCAATCCGTAAGCGCGGGCGATAATTTGAATTGGATGTTCGGGTTCTTTGGCCGGTGTGTCGGTGTTGTGGAAAATATGCTGCGCCGCCAGCGGGCAATCCGAAACGATATGGCCGCGCGCCTGCTTTTCGACCGTGCGGAACACGGGCTTGCCGACTTTCACCGCCAGGTCATGGGTGGGTTTCACCACCCCAAACGTGCCACCATGGCCGGAGCAACGCTCAATCACATCCACCGGCGTGCCAGGAATCAGCTTCAACATCTCCGCTGCTTTGGGGCCCATATTCTGGGCGCGGGCATGACAGGCCAGATGCACCGTCACGCCTTCGGGCAGCGGCTTCATGCCATGCGGCAGTCCCTCTTTGCGGGCAATGTCCACGACATATTCGTCGATATCAAACGTGGCTTCCGCCACCCGTTTGACGTCCTGGTTTTCGGGGCAGACCAGCGCCCATTCAAATTTCAGCATCAAGCCGCAGGACGCGGTCATGGCGACAATGTCGTAGCCCTCGTCAATCAGCTTGACCAATTCCCTGGCCACTTTGGCGGCATTGGCGGCGACACGCGACAACTCCGCCTGTTCCAGGAACGGCATGCCGCAACAGCCGGGATAGGCGGCTTTGGTTTCCACGCCGATGTGATTGAGAACGGCGCGCGCCGCCATGCCGGTCACGGGCTTGTTGTAATTGACAAAGCAGGTGGCATAGAGCGCGGCCTTGCGCTTGCCAAAAGCCGGCGCCGCTTCATTGGGATGGATGGGATCGCCACGATCCGCGGAAATGAAGGTGCGGCTGTGGAATTTGGGCAGATCCGCATTGCGGTCAATGCCAACGGTATTTTCCATCAGCGCCCGCATCGGCCGGTTGGATTTGTCCGACGCCCAGTTGATCACCGGCGAAGCAATGCGCGCCAGCGTGCCGTTGCGGTCCATCTCTGCCAGCTGGCGTTGGGTAAATTCGGTATGGCCCTTTTTGGCTTCGGCAAAACGATGCCGCAGCATCAGATGCGGGAAATCCAGCTGAAAGGGATGCGGCGGCACATAAGGGCATTTGGTCATAAAGCACATGTCGCAAAGCGTGCAGGCCTCGACCACCGGTTTGAAATCCTCCGACTTCACATCGGGCAATTCCTCATTGGGGCTTTCGTCGATCAGGTCGAACAGGCGGGGAAAGGAATCGCACAGATTGAAACAGCGCCGGCAGCCATGACAGATGTCGAACACCCGGCGCATTTCCTCGTCCAGCTTCACCGGATCGGCGAAATCCGGATTCTGCCAGTCGATGATATGGCGTGTGGGGGCGTCGAGGCTGCCTTCACCGGTCATTGCAACTCCAGGGGCCGCGCGTTTTGGCTGAGGCCCGCTCCCCCTTCCGTGCGAAGCACGTGGAAGGGGGAGATGCCGTAGCACGCCCTCGGGCGTGCGAAGGCAGAGGGGGTTATTTACCGAGAGTGTCGAGCGCTTTCTGGAAGCGGCCGGCATGGCTCTTTTCGGCTTTGGCAAGCGTCTCGAACCAGTCGGCGATTTCGTCAAAGCCTTCGCCGCGCGCGGTCTTGGCC
>CAIXUE010000157.1 GCA_903922545.1 uncultured Alphaproteobacteria bacterium
CGCGGGCGGCACGGCGCCGCGCTCAGCCGTAAAAAGCTTTGCCTGGGTGATCGACAAATGGAACGCCAAAACCGTGGCGGCCGAACTGACCAAGCGCGGCATGACGCCGGTGGCCGACAACAAAGGCGCGTTTGAAAGCTTCCACGTCAAGGATCCCGACGGCTGGGATTTCCAGATCTGCAACGACAAGGGCCTTTCCGCCGCGCGCAAAAAGCCCGCCAACGCCACCTTGTCCGAACCGGCGCCGTTCGGGCCGACCGGCTGGAAAACCGTGTGGCTGGATCACTTCTCGTTCCATGTCAGCAATTACAAGGAAAGCGCGTCTTTCTATTCCAATCTTCTGGGCTGGAAGCGCACTTACGATGAAGGCACCCAGAACGAACTGGAAGTGGGCGATATCGGCGAGGTTCTGTGCCGCGGCGGCAATCCCTATATTCCCGCCCAGGCCAGCGCTCCCAAAGGCGCGGGCATCGACCATATCTCGTTCGGCATCACGCCCTGGGATGTGGAAGCTGTGCGCATGGCGCTGGAAACGCGCGGGCTGAAGGAAAGCATCGATACGTCGGGCGCCCATATCGGCCCGGACAACAAGATCACGTCGGATGATATCTACCAGGCGGCGTTCCAGAGTTATCACACCGAAACGCCCAACGGCTTCAATCTGCAGATCAGCTGGAACACGCTCGACAAGCGGCTGGCGCTGGCCAACGCGGTCAAGCCCAAGCAGCTGCGCCGCTATCAGACATCGATACAGCAGCCAATGGGTTCCGTGATGGGCGGCACATAAGCCGCCGCCCTTTCAGACCATGATGTTGACGGAAGCGTGGAGCGCGATCTCGCGCGCCATTTCTTCGCGCGGCAACGGCTTGCCGCCGGCCATGGCCTGAGCCTTGTTTTCCAGCGCCGCTGCGGTGGCGGAGAAAATATCATGATTGGCGTCGGTGGGATGGCTTTGCGCAAAGCGGCGCAGTCTTTGCGCCAGCGACATATAATCCCGCAGATCTTTCAAGGCCTGACCCATGACTGGAAAACGCCAAACTAGGCGGGGCGTTGCAGCCGCGTGAGGATCGGTTTGGCGATTGGTAAAGAGGGTTTTAAACCGCGATGGGTGCTTTTATCGAAGGATGCGCCTGGTAGTTCTCCAGCGTGAAATCCTCGAATTTAAAGCCGAATATATCGGTGACGGCGGGGTTCAACCGCATGGCGGGAAGCGGGAAAGGCTTGCGCGCCAGTTGTTCGCGCGCCTGATCCAGATGATTTGAATAAAGATGCGCGTCGCCGAAAGAGTGGATGAATTCGCCCGGCTTGAGTCCCGCCACCTGCGCCACCATCAGGGTCAAAAGCGCATAGGACGCGATGTTGAACGGCACCCCCAGGAAAATATCGGCCGAACGCTGATAAAGCTGGCAGGAGAGTTTGCCCTCCGCGACATAGAACTGAAACAGGCAATGACAGGGCGCCAGCGCCATTTTGGGAATATCGGCGGGATTCCAGGCGGTGACAATCAGGCGGCGGGAATCCGGATTGGCCTTGATGTCGCGGATCAGATTTGAGATCTGGTCGATGGTGCCGTCGCGTTCGCCGGGCCAGGAGCGCCATTGCGCGCCATAGACGGGGCCCAGTTCTCCGCTCTTGTCGGCCCATTCATCCCAGATGGTGACGCCATGCTCGTTCAGCCAATGGACATTGGTTTCGCCACGCAGGAACCAGAGAAGTTCGTAAATGATGGACTTCAGGTGCAGCTTTTTGGTGGTGACCAGCGGAAAACCATCGGCCAGATCAAAGCGCATCTGATGGCCGAAAATGGAGCGCGTGCCGGTGCCGGTGCGGTCCATCTTTTCGGCGCCCTTGTTCAGGGTCAGTTCCATCAGGTCGAGATATTGGCGCATGAAAAGTCCGGTTTGGGCGCGATTCCCCGCGCTCTTCAAAAAGTAACCGTCAGCGCCTATATTGAAAAGGTCGGACAGGCTTGCCTGCACGACTATGGCGATAAACGACTGTGTAATAAGCGGCCCGGACCCGGGGGCGGTACCC
>CAIXUE010000158.1 GCA_903922545.1 uncultured Alphaproteobacteria bacterium
CGCTGCACCTCGTCCAGCACCACCAGGCCGCGCTTGCCCCCCAGCGTTTTCTCCGGCAGGGCGCGCAGGCTCTCCATCCCGGCCGAGGTCTCCAGATCATACCACGCCACATCCCCGCACCCGCCGCAGAACAGGCGGGCCAGCGTGGTCTTCCCGACCTGGCGGGCGCCCAGCAGGACCGTCACCGGCGATTCGCCGCTGGTTGATCCCGGCTTCGTGGATTATCTGGTAACCGCGATGACGCAAGGGAACGGCGATTTCGCCGTCCTGGAACCGGGCGCGCTCTGCGCCCATGACGGGGTCGATGTTTTTTCCCGCCGCGCCCTGGACTGGCTGGTCCAGAACGCCGGCGAGGATCCGGTCGCTCGCGAGCATGTCTCCAGCTATTTCAAACTGCATCCTGGCGCAATCCATATCGTGAGCGTGGCGGCCTATCCGCCGCTGGCTTTTGCCCATGAGCGCTTCAGCATCGATACGGTGGATGACCTGGCGTTGATCCGCGCCATTTACCAGCGGCTTGAGGCCGCGCCCGGGGAATTGAAACTGGCGGACGCGCACAAGCTGCTGCGGGACGAGCCGGCATACCGGCAGATCAACGCCCATGTCCGCCAGAAAGCCATCGGCCAGGGCGAGCGACATGCCCTGATCTGCTGCCAGGGCGGCAGAGATTCCGGTCTGGGGCATATCCGGCGCAGCCTGTCGCTGGCGCGGGCCTTGCGTGACCAACAGGGTTACGGCGTCGTGATCGGCGTCCATGGCGACGAGGACGTCGCCGGCCTGATCCGGGATGCATCCTTCGAGCCGGTTCGGCTGGAACGCGCCGAGGAGCTTCAGACACTTGCCGGAACGCGACAATTTTCCCTTGCCATCGTCGATGTAAAAGACTGGCTGTCCCGAGCCGATGTCGCGTCCCTGGCCGGGCGGGTTGCCGCCCTGGCGGTGATCGACGATATCAGCGAACGGCGCCTGGCCGCCAGCCACGCTTATTATCCGCCGGTGCCCCAGACCGGCGAACTGTCCTGGTCCGGTTCCGATTGTGAGCCGCGCATCGGCTGGCAATGGTGTGTGCTGGGCTTCGATCCGGCGCGGCTGGCGTCGGTGCAGCGGCCCGGGAGCGAATTTTACATCATGGTCAGCATGGGCGGCGCCGATCCGCTGAACCTGTCCGCCATGACGCTGAAGGCGCTGCAAGGCGTGACAAGGCCGTTTCGCGCGGACTTTGTTGTCGGTCCGGCATTTGCCGGCGCCGCCAGCCTGACCGCCACCATCCAGAAGGCGGGGCCCAATTTCCGGGCCCTGACCAATGTCACAGACTTGGCGGGTCAATGCGCCGGCGCCGATATGGCGGTGATTGCCTTCGGCGTCACCGCCTATGAAATGGCGGCGCTGGGCATTCCGGCGCTTTACCTGCCGATATCCGCCGATCATGCGCGTTCGGCGTCGGCGTTCGTCTCTGCCGGCCTGGGCCTGGCGCTGCCGGAGCATGCATCCGCGGAAACGATTGGTTCTGCGGTGACGGGCCTGATGGCGAATGACGCAGGGCGGCGTGATATGCGGCTAGCGGGACCGGGGACCGTGGACGGGCAGGGCGCCGGCCGCATCGCCGCCGATCTGGCCGAGGCCGCGGCCCGGCGTTCCTAGCTTCGCTCATCAGGTGAAGCTGGCCAGGTGAAGCTGGCCCGGATCGCCCCGGCAGACTGCTCAATGGCGCAGGCCCGCCGCACGCCCAGCATATTCTCCCGAAAAGCATCAAGAACCGGGCCATAGCGGTCATAGGTTTCGACAATTTCCTGAAAGCGGTCCGCCAGCCTGGCAAGGTCGTCGCAGCGAATGCCGATGGGATTGTCTTCCCGGTTGAAGTTGTTCACGCATTCGTTATCCAGATGCAGGACAGGCTTCAGCAAGGACAAGGCTTCCAGGATGGAACCGCTGCAACTGAGCCGGTAACGGATCTTGTCATACAGGATCAGAAACATGTCGATATCCTGCGCCTGGCGTTCCATGTCGCTGCGCTCTAGCGGGCCGCCGGGACTTGACGCTGTGACGTTGGCGAAGCCTTCGATCCCTCGATTGTCCATGCCGATAACGCGAATCTCATAGGGCTTGCCAATTTTCCGGCGCGACAACTCGCCGA
>CAIXUE010000159.1 GCA_903922545.1 uncultured Alphaproteobacteria bacterium
CGACCAGCTTGAGCTTGGGCAGCTGCGCCAGGATATCGGCGGTCAGAAGCACCTTGTTGTTGATCAGGATGGTGGCGTCTTTGGACCGCGCAACCACTTCACCGGGTTCGGTGTGGTCATATTCCTTGACGGTATGGTCGAAACCGGGCTGGCCCATCCGTATCTGGGGGGCAACGGTGCCGCGATCTAAGAAAACAATATGCTCCAAGAAATTCGTCCTTGCGTTATGGGCGTTCCCCAACACCCCTTTTTCACCGGTCCACTGCATGCTTTGGCGCTTTTGCGCCCATTGAATCTGATTATGAGGCCTCAAGCGAAAGGGCGGAAGGGGTTTTGCCCTCCCGCCCATCCGGTATGCCATTATTTCGTGACGATCAGCCACCGCCCGTGGGAGCAGCGCGGCCACCGCGCGGCGCCGCCGGAGCGGGCTTGAAGTTGGCGGACCAGGGACCAGCGGTCACCTTGCCCTGCGTGTTCCACAACGGACCAAGAGCCTTCTTCGTCGCATCGGAATAGATGGCGTAGAGGTCGGCGCCTTCCGGAGCGTTGATGTGACCGCCCGGGCCCTGAAAGCAATTGAAGTCAGGACGATCGACCCAGTTGGACGGACCGCAGAGATATTTGTGGGCCCGCAGCGCCGCGTCATGGACGATGTTGATTTCGCGCTCATAGTCCGGATCGCCGGCCTTGTAGCCCGAATGGTTGCCCAGGTCGCCCGAAGCGGCAAACACCGCGTCGATGCCCGGCAGCGCCGCGATCTTGTCGGCGTCGGCCAGACCGGACAGGGTTTCGATCATCACCGTCAGGACGAGGTTGTCATTGATGGTGTTGCGATAACCGCCCGGAACGTCGCGGAAGTTGATGCCCGTCATGGAGCCGGAGCTGCGGCCGCCCATCGGCGGGTAATAGGCCCACTTCACGGCTTCCTGCGCTTCGGCAAGCGAGCGCACGGTGGGGACTTCGAGCCACAGAGCGCCCAGATCCATGGCGTGCTGTTCGTCGAACTCATTGGCGTTGGCAATGCGCGCGCCCGGAACGGCCTTGGAGAAGGGACAGGCCGTCCACATTTTCTGCACGGAATCCCAGGTGCCGCCCGAATGCTGCATTTCGGTCCAGATGAAGTCCACGCCGGCATTGGCGGCGGCGCAGTAATGTTCCGGCGAGTCGTTGCCGTTGATGGTGATGGAGGTGACCTTGCCACCTGCCAGCATCTTGGCCTTCACCGGATTCCAGATCGGGTGATCGGCCGGGGCATCGGAGCGATGACCGAATTTCCAGGTCTTTTCGCTGAACGCGCCCTGGTTGACCGCGCCCGGAGGAGCAATCTTGTCGGCGTGGCTGTCAACGCCAGCCTTGGCGGCCAGCGGATAGCTGGTGAGGCCGCCTGTGGCCGCGTCGTCCTGGGCAAGCGCCGCTGCGGCGCCGATCGTCAATCCTGCGCACAACGCGACAGAGAATACTGCAAGCTTCATGATAGTCGTCCTCCCGAAGATTTTTTTATCCCGCGTCACCCTATGGCGCGCGTGGAACTTCGGCTAGCTTGGCAGCGCTGCCAAGTTGAATCAAGGGCCAGTTATTATGTATTTATATGTACATATAAATTGATGTTGAATATGCCGCGCAGCACGCCAAAAATGCTGTGTTTTTCGGAAGGCGCATATATACAGCCCACATGACCAAGGACGAACTCTTTGCCCTGTTGCAGCAGGCGGTTGACCTGCATCGCGCCGGGCGGCTGGACGAGGCAGCCCCGCTTTACCAGCAGGTGGTCGATGCCCTGCCCCGCGGCGCCGAACCCCACAATATGTTCGGCGTGCTGCGCATGCAGCAGGGACGCCGCGAGGAAGGCTTGGGCCTGATCACCACCGCCGTGCGGCTGAACCCGCGCAGCGCCGAAATTGTGGGAAATTACGCCAAGGCGCTGGTCGATATCGGCCGCTTTGACGACGCCCTGGTGGCGACGGAGCATTTGCTGACCCTGCAGCCGGATTTCCCCGGCGCCAGCGACACCCGCGCCCAGTTGCAAAAGCAACTGGCCGGACGCGCCCTTGCGACAGAGGATTTCGAGACGGTGTACCGGCGCTGTGTGCTGGACCTGAATGCGGGCCGCCACCTGGAAGCCCTGATGGGCACCACCAAGGCGCTGGCGCTGAAAGCCGATGGCGCGGAGTGCTGGAATATCCAGGGCAGCGCGCTGCGCAGCCTGAAGCGGACCACCGAAGCGCTGGCCAGTTTCGACCGGGCGCTGACGATCGATCCGCATCATCCCGCCACGCTGTGCAATCGCGGCAGTCTTTTGGCGGATGACATGGGCCGCTTTGAAGATGCGTTGGCCGCTTATGACCGTGCGCTGGACTGGCCCGGCAATTTTGCCGAGTGCTGGTACAATCGCGGCAATGTGCTGCGCCAGCTGGGGCGGCTTGAGGAAGCCCTGGCCAGCCAGACCAAGGCGCTGGAGCAGCGACCTGATTTTCCCGATGCGACGCGGGCGCGGGCGCAGATTCTGCTGGAGCTGAACCGCACCGAGGAAGGCCTGGCGCTTTACCGCATTGTCTCGAAGGATTTTGTCGAGAAAAGCGACGAGGAAGGCCTGCCTTACAAGGCGCTGCACGACCAGGAACAGATTGAGTGGCTGGCAAAGAACGGCACCAGCAATGCCGGCGCGCGGCTGGCGGGGCCGGCGGTCAAGCTGGGCAATCCGCGCTGGACGGAAATTTCCGATGCCTGGGATGATCTGAAGCCGCAGGTCGCGGTGATCGATGATCTTCTGACCGATGAAGCGATAACGTCGCTCAGGCGCTTTTGCATGGAGCAGCAGATCTGGCTGCAGGCCCATCATGGCGGCTATCTGAACACGTTTCCGGAACATGGTTTTGCCTGCCCGCTGATCGGCCAGATCGCCGATGAACTGCGCGCCGCCCTGCCCGTCATCCTGAAGCATCACGGGCTGATCTATTTCTGGGGCGTCAAATATGACAGCCGATTGCCCGGCATCGATATTCATGGCGACCAGGCGGCGGTGAACGTCAATTTCTGGATCACGCCCGATGAATGCAATCTGGACCCCGAAGGCGGAGGCCTGATTGTGTGGGATGTGGCGGCGCCGGTGGAGTGGAACTTCAACAAGTTCAACAACAGCAAGAATGTGATCCGCGATTATCTGAAAAGCCAGAACGCCAAATCGGTGCGTATTCCCTACCGGCAGAACCGGGCGGCGATTTTCGATTCCGACCTGTTCCACGAAACCGATGCGCTGAATTTCAAGCCCGGTTACGAGAACCGCCGGCTGAACGTGACCATGCTGTTCGGGCGGCGCCCCCTGCCGTCGGATCGGGCGCCCAAATAGCAGCGCGGCGGCGCTTTGGTTTGCGCGGCCGGCTTTTGTTGTCAGATATCGTCTCCCAGATCAGCCGCCGGTTGCCTTCGGCGGCGCCGGTTTCCAGCCCGGGAAGTACGGTCCGGTCGTGGGCTTGCCCTGGGTATTGTAAAGCGGGCCAAGCGCCTTCTTCTGCTTTTCGACAAAATCGGCCGGCAGCATGGCCTTGTGATCGGCTGTGTTCACCAGATCGCCATTTTCCGAACCGCCGGGGCCCTGGAAGCCGGTGAAGTCACCGCGGCCATTCCAGGCATAGGGACCCCACAGCTTCACATGGGCGCGCAGCGCCGCGTCATGGATGATGTTGATCTGGCGTTCATAGTCCGGATCGCCCTGCTTGTAGCCGCCGAAATTGCCCTGGTCGCCCGAGGCAGCGAACACCGCCGAGACGCCCTTCTGGGCGGCGATCTTGTCGGCATCGCGCAGGCCATCAAGCGTTTCGATCATCAGCACCAGCACGAGATTGTCGTTGACGGTGTTGTGATAGCCGCCCGGCACCTGGCCCCAGAACTCAGCCCGGCTGCCGCCGGCGCTGCGCCCGCCCATGGGCGGGAAATAGGCCCATTTCACGGCTTCCTTGGCTTCGGCGACCGAGCGAACGGTCGGCACCACCAGAACCAGCGCGCCGTTATCAAGGGCGTGCTGTTCGTCATACTCATTGGCGTTGGGAACGCGCACGCCCGGCACCGCCTTGGCATGCGGGCAAGCCGACCACATGTTGTAAATCTCGTTCCAGGTGCCTTCGTTGTGCTGCAGTTCGGTCCAGATGTAATCGACGCCGCCCTGATTGGCCGCTTCGCAATAAATCTGGGGCGTGGAACCCGAGGGGATGGTGACGGACGTGATCTTGCCACCCTGCTGCATTTTCACCTTCACCGGATTCCAGATCGGCGAGCCGCCAGCGGGCGGATCAAAGGTATGGCCGCGCTTCCAGGTATCCATGTTGTAAGGACCCTGGTTGACGGCGCCGGGCGGGGCGTTCTTGTCGGCATGGCTGTCAACGCCAGCCTTGGCGGCCAGCGGCCATTTGCCGGCCGTGGCGTTGGAATCATCGCCAGAAGCATCTTTGCCTTGCGCGAACACAGCGGTGCTCGCCAGAAGAGCCACGCTGAGCGCAGCCGTAAAAGCTCCGAATTTCATGTGTTATTCCTCCCACCCGATTTTACGCCCACTGGTTCACAGCCCAGCAGACCCCGAGCGAGGCTAACAAAATTGGCAGCGCTGCCATATAGCGTTTGCGCGGCTTTGGCGCGTGCGCGGACCGATATTTTGTAACAATGTTTGTCCGACGCAGTGCAGCATGATTTTGCATGCGCGAGAAGCGGCGGCAGGGGAAATTCCGCCCAGAAAGCTTTTGGCAGCGATGCCAGGATACGTCACACTGAATTTGCCGGCAGCGACTCCAGAAAAATGCGCCGCGCAATGGTGGAGGGAATTCCATGCCGATTTCAAAAAATAAGACCGTCATCGCGCTTGCCGCGCTGGCCACGATCACCGCCCTTGCCTTCTGGAGCGTGAGCGCCCCGGCGCAGGAAGCGGCCGCCCCGGCGGGCGCAGCCGCGCTGGCGGGTGATGCGGCGCCTGCGCGCCCGGCGCGCGCGGAAGGCGCGGGCGGCGGTTTTCGCGC
>CAIXUE010000160.1 GCA_903922545.1 uncultured Alphaproteobacteria bacterium
ACGCCTTTTTTCAGCACCGGTCCCAGGATATTTGCCGTCGCCACCGCGTCCTGGATCGCCAGATTGATCCCCACCCCGCCGATCGGCGACATGGCATGCGCCGCATCGCCGATGCACAAAAGCCCCGGCCGCGCCCATTGCTCCAGCCGGTCCACCGTCACGGTCAAAAGCTTCACCTGGTCGAAATCGGTGATGGCGGCATCCACTCGGTCTGCGGCAAAACCGGCAATGCTTTTCAGCCGGGCGCGGAATTTGCTCAGGCCTTCCGCCTTGATGGCATCAAAGCCGCCCTTGGGAATCAGATAGGCGCATTGCCAGTAATCGGTGCGATAGATCATCACGAACAATTGGCCGCCCCGCACCTTGCCGCGCAAATCGACCGGATCGCCTTTTTCCACCGGCAGGCGCAGCCACAGCACATCGAACGGCGCGCCCAGATCTTTCACCTTCAGACCGGATTTTTCACGCAACACCGAATGGCGGCCATCGGCGGCGATTGTCACCCCCGCCCGCACCTGCATATGACCGTCCGGGCCCGTGGCCACCACGCCGGCGATGCGCTCGCCCTGGGCCAGAAGATCCTTGGCCTCGGTCTGCATCAGCAAATGGAAGTTGGGCAGCTTTTTGGCTTCGCCGGCAATGAAATCCAGAAAATCCCATTGCGGCATCAGGGCGATGAATTTGCACACCGTCGGCAGGCGCCGAAAATCGCCCACCGTATATTCATGGTCGTCAAATTCCAGATTGGCAGTTTCGATCTTGCTGTAGGGCAGCTTCAAAAAGCGGTCCAGAACACCCAGCTCATGCATCACCTGCAGGGTTGAGGGATGCACCGTATCGCCGCGATCAAGGAAGGCCGCACCACTTTCCAGAGAATCCTGACCTACACCCTGCGTTCGATCATTCATAAGATAGTCCAAGTGCTTTTTCTTGCAGTCGGCCTGGCGATTACCGGGCATGCCATTCTCACTCCGACACTGATGGTGCTGATGATGCTCACGGGTGATTTTCTTGCCATGTCGTCTTCGACCGACAATGTGCGCCCCTCGCCCAGGCCCAACGTCTGGCGAATCCGCAACCTCACGATTGCGGGCGTCATTCTTGGCTTTGTTGATCTGTTATTTTGCGTGGCCAGTCTTGGGGCGGGAAGGTTTTGGCTCGGACTTGGAACTGGAGCCCTACAGACATTGGTCGTGGTAACGCTTGTCTTTAGTGGGCAGGCTGTATTTTACGTTGCGCGAGAACGTCGCCACCTATGGAGCTCACGGCCGGGAAAGTGGCTGATCGTATCGTCGATCGTTGACCTTGCATTCATTACGGTTCTTGCAACCCACGGCGTGCTGATGACAGCGCTTCCCATTTCTATCGTCGCAAGCGTGTTCGCGATGGCGATTGTTCTGATGCTTGTTCTGGACGGCGTGAAATTTGTTCTATTCCAGCGCCTGAAAATCGCGTGATTGTGGTGCGGGCGGTCGGACTTGAACCGACACAGGCCTTGCGGCCCAACGGATTTTCGTACCCCTTCGGCTTTCGCCGCCGCCCAGGATGGGCGTTCGTGGTCTGGACTATCCCTTCACCGTGGCGTCGCCGCGTTAGGTGCTGCCCGTCTAGTCTCTACACCTTCCCGACTTCGGGCTTGGCTCGGGATTACCAGCAAAGGCTTCCCCGAATTTGGGCAGTTCTACTCCGGCAATTTCTCGCCGGGCACTCAAATTGCTTAAGTCCGGTGCGTCTACCATTCCGCCACGCCCGCGCACCTGGTAGTTATACACTAACCCAAACGGACTTTTAAGTCCGGTGCGTCTACCAGTTCCGCCACGGGGCCGTCAGTGGGTGTTACGCCTGACGTAATCGCATCGAGGACGGCAGCATAACACTGGCGGTCCGAAATTCCGGGGTGGCGCGGTTTGGCATCCCCGCCAGCTTAGCGTTATCGCAGGCTCCCGTCACGGCCTCAGCCATAGCGCAGCTTCAAAAACAGGATCGATCCGGTCAGCACCAGGGAAACCGAATTGGCCCCGATCAGCGGCCAATCCATCAGCACCACGCCATAAATCAGCCACAGCGCCGTACCCGTTACCATCAGCAGGTACATTTTCAGCGACACGTCATGGGTGGAATGGGTGCGCCACGCCCGGATCACCTGGGGCAGATAGGCCAGGGTGGTGCAAACCGCCGCCGCCGTGCCGATAAGGCCGATCCCGTGCATGTCAGCCGGCGCGGCGGCCGGTCACAGGCGCGGCGTGTTTGCGGGTTTGGGATCGAAGCGGCATGACGCTATCCTCGCATATGTTCCGCACAACGGGGAGCCCATAATGGCCCAGCTCATCACCATGTTCCTGACCATCTTTGTCGCCGAGCTGGGTGACAAAACCCAGATCGCAACCCTGCTCTTTGCGTCGGAACGGCAAAATTCTCCCTGGGTGGTGTTCGCCGCGTCCGCCGGCGCCCTGGTGCTGGGCTCGGCCCTGTCGGTGATGATGGGCGCGTTCGGCGGCCGCTTTCTGGAGCATGTGCCTTTGAAGTTGATCGCCGGTATCGGCTTCATCCTGATCGGCGGCTGGTCCATCGCCCAATATTATCGCGGCGCCTGATCTGGCTCAGCCCTGGATGTAACTCAGGGCCCAGACGGCGCATAAAGCCGAAGCACAGAAATACATCCCAACCATGTGCGAGAAATAGCGCGGCGCGTCTTTGCGTTTGCGCCACCGCAGGCGGTAATCCAGAAAAGAGCCGGTGATCAGAAAGCCCAAAGCCATCAGGGCAAAAAGCGCCGCCAGAAATTGTGCCGCTATGAACAACTATCTGTCCACCCGCGCGACATGGCCCATCTCCTGCGCGCTTTTGGGCGGATAGATTTTCGCCACCATTTCGCGTGTGGGCACGGACTTCTGATACGGCCCCCGGCCCCAGCGATACAAAAGCGCGCCGGGCAGGGCGGCGCCGAACATCGAATAGATCATGGCGCGGTTGCTGCTCAGCGGCGCAACCCAGATCATCATTTCGGTGGCCCATAACACAAAGCTGGCGGCCACAATTGCGGCCATCCAAACCAGTCCCACTATGCGGGCGGTCTTGCGCATGGGGCCATTTTATCCCCCCGCCAAGCCCGCTTCAATCCGGGTCAGCTGGTCGATACCGGCGCCGCTGCGCCTGTCGGCGTATTGTGATGCAGCAGCAAAAAGCCGCCGGCCAGGCTGACCACGGCGGTGACCAGCAGCCACGGCACTTCATCATCCACGCTGCTGGCCTGTTTGACGCCGGCCGGCTTTCCCGGCGGCAACGGGCCGGTGGCTTTGTCCTGCGCCATCGCGGATGACGACAGCAAAAGCGCGGCGGTCAGAAA
>CAIXUE010000161.1 GCA_903922545.1 uncultured Alphaproteobacteria bacterium
ATGTGATCGCCGCGGCGATGCGTTCGTGGTCGCTCTTGGTGAGCATCACCAACTCCCCGAAGCGCCGCCGCCACCGAAGCTGCCGCCCCCGCCGCCGCCAAAACCACCGCCGCTACCGCCAAAGCCGCCACCGCCAAACCCGCCATAACGGCCGCCGCCGCCCATGAACATCAGCGGCAGAAAGCCCCAGGCGCCGAACACCCGGAAAATCGCAAAGAAAATAAACAGAACAATCAGCAAAGACGGAAAACCGCCGCTCTGACCGCCGCCATTGTCCTGCGCCTGCTCGGCTGCCGCGGCTTTCTGTTCGGCTTCCGATGTGTTCAGCGACAATTGCTGGATCAGCGCTTCTACGCCCGCCTCGACACCGGCGTCATAATCGCCGCTGCGAAATTTGGGCAGGACCGCGCTTTGCAGGATCACTTCCGACAGAGCGTCGGTGAGAATGGGCTCCAGCCCATAACCCACTTCGATGCGCGCCTTGTGTTCGGTGGGCGCGATGATGAACAGCACGCCATTGTTCAGCTTGGCCTGCCCGATGCCCCAGGCGCGGCCCAGCTGATAACCGTAATCGGAAATGTCATAGCCCTGCAGCGACGGCACCGTCACCACCACAAGCTGGCGCGAAGTTTTGGCTTCCAGCGCCGCCAGCTTGTTGGTGAGATCAAATTCCGTGGCGTCGCTGATGACGTTCGCCGTATCCATCACCCGGCCGGTCAGCGCGGGGAAGGTCGGCGCCGCCGCCAGGGCAGGCGTCGTCAGGGCGGGCGTCACCAGACAAAAACACGCGAACAGCCCCGCCAGCAGTTTCATGTAATCAGGGTGCTGCTGGCGCAGGCGTGGGAGCGGGCGTGGACGCGCCGGGGAAGCTTACCACCGGGGCGTTCTGCGCCGCGGCGGAAGCCTGGAAGGGCTGCGCCTGCTTGTAGGATTTGTACATGGTGGCTGCCCATAGCGATCCGGGAATGGTGACCAGCTCGGTGTTATAGTCCTGTACCGCGCTGTTGTAATCGCGCCGGGCAATTTCGATGCGGTTTTCGGTGCCTTCCAGCTGGGCCTGCAGCGCCAGGAAGTTCTGGTTGGACTTCAGGTCCGGATAATTTTCCGTGATCGCCAGCAAATGTCCGAGTACGCCGGACAATTGACTTTGCGCCGCCTCGAATTTTGCCATGGCGGCCGGATCACTGATGGTCGACGCGTCAATCGAAACATGGGTGGCCTGGGCGCGCGCCTCCGTCACCTGGGTCAGCACGGTCTTTTCCTGCGCCGCATAGCCCTGCACGGAGGCGACCAGGTTGGGGATCAGGTCGCTGCGCCGCTGATACGCGGCCTGCACATTGGCGGCGGCGGCTTTGACCGCCTGGTCTTTGGTGGGAATGTTGTTCACGCCGCAACCGGCCAGCGCCAGGCTGAGGCCCAGAACCGCCAGAAAACCGGATAAACGCTTGGAAATGTTCATGCCTTGCCCTTCTTGCCCAAATCCATGCCCACAAGATGGGGAACCGCAGCGGAACCGCAAGCCGAATCACGAAAATAATGCCGATAACCTTCTACTTCGGCGCTTTAACTGGCGCACCTTCTGCCTTGGCGGTGCCGATCAATCCCGCACAATCGGCGTTTTTGGCCAACCCCGGATCAATAAAAGCCAGGATGGCGGCAAAGGGGTTTGCCACCGCAAGCCCGGCGCCAATGGCGCCCTGGGCAATGAGAGGCTTGGCGTCCACACCCAGCGCCGGATGATCCCAGGGACCGGAAATGGAAATGGGCGCGCGCAGACGGAAGATCTGAAAGCTTTTGGGTTTGCCCTGCAGCCGCAAATCCAGCGTCTCATTGTTCATGTCGATACTGCCGCTGCCATTGACCAGCACCGGATCAGTATCCAGCACAAATTGCTGGCTGGTGAAGACGCCATTGGCGGCATTCAGATGCACCACCGCGCAGCGCAGGCCCGTATCCTCCTGGCTGCCCGAAATGCTCAGGCTCAGCGCATTCAGCACGTTGATGCCCATCCATTCCGCCAGGGAATGACGGATGCGCCCCGATGGGATCACCGCCGTCGCCGTGCCATTGGCGGTGGAGGCCGCCTTGTGCACGCTGTTGCCGCGCCCCGTCAGCACCATGCGCGCTTCCACCGCGCCGCTGATGGGCTTTTCCGCACCCTTGATGAAATTTTCCATGTGAATGTCGGTGACGCGGGCATCCACCGTGGTCAGCGGCACATCGCTGCGCGCATCGATCTGCAGGCTGCCCGACAATTTACCTTGCGAGAAAGCAAAGGACAGCGGCTTCAGATCCAGCACGCCGTCCTTCAGCAGGATGTGGGTGACCAGGCCGCGCAGGGGAAAATCCTGGCTGGCGATGGAATCGGCGGCATAGGTGACGTCGGCATCCATCAGGCGCAGCCGCTCGGTGTGCAACACCGTGTCGGGCAACAGCGTGGTCTGGGGGACAGTCTTGCCGCCGCCCACCACCGCGCCCAGATCGCTGAACTGAAGCACGCGTGATATCAAGTTACCGCGCAGCATGGGCTTTTCGCCCGCCACATCCACCGTCAGATTGCCGCGCAGATCGGAATCCCCCAGCAGGCCCGCCAGATTGTCCAACCGGTACAACCCCGCATCGCGAACAATATGGGCGGTGATGCGATAGGGCGGGGTGCGCGGCAGCGCCAGGCCGGTGAGATAAAACAGGTCACTGAGATTCTTCCCGCTGAAATTGATGTCGGCGTCAAACTGGTCCAGATGGAAGGGGTGCAACACCTCGCCTTTCAGCACCGCATGCGTGTCGCCTGAGATGATATCAGCGGCAAAGGCGTAAGGCTTGCTCTCATCCACATTGATCAGCGGGCCGCCATGCACATCGGCCAGGAATTTGTTGTTGTTGAGCGTGCCCTCGCCTGTCAGCTGAAAAGCATTGTTGCCGGGCTGGCCGGCCTCTTCCTGCGATGAGATAGTGCCCATGAATTTGAGCCCCCGCACCGCATCATCGATTTCCAGCTTGCCGTCTTTCACCAGAAACCGGTTGATGGGCGGAATATTCCAGCTTGCCACCGGCCCTGATGTGGTCCGGTCCCAGTTGGTGCGCCCAGTCTGGTCACGCACCACCAGCGCATCGGGCTGCTGCAACTGCACCAGGGGCAGGATCAGATGCCCCAGAAAAAGCGGGAACAGGCGAAACTCCACTTCCGCGTCATTGATGGAAACGCCCTTGGGGCGGCCCACCCAGGACGGATTGCCGATATAAAGCCCGCCGATTGAGACATGAGGCTGAAGCCGGAACAGATCCACCTTCAGGTTTCCATCAATCCGGACTTCGCGCCCGGGGCGCGCCGAGGCATAGCGCCCGATGGGACCGCGCAGCTCGTTCCAGTCCAGAAAATAGAGCGTGACCAGCGCGGCGATCAGGAACGCCACGACCACGGTGCCGCTCCATCGCCAGAAACCCGGCCATGTAAAGCGCGTGTCATGGAAATCCTGGACAATCCGCGTCCGAATCCCCTGCCAGCTGAAGCTGTTTTCCGTATTATCGATCAAGGACATAAGCCAATCTCACAACCGTGTAACGCACGAAACCATCATTGGGCTGCGCGGATGTTTGCGAACCGGCAGGCGGTTCCAGGCGTTTGGGGAACATGATCATGGTGGGGACACAAATTCCGTCGGTCCGTTTCGAGGCCGG
>CAIXUE010000162.1 GCA_903922545.1 uncultured Alphaproteobacteria bacterium
CGGCAATTGCGCGAAAAGGGTGCGCAAGGCGAGCAGATACTGGAATTTGTGGAAATTGAACTGGCGGCGCAGGGAATCTCAAGCCAGGAGATCATCCACAACGAATATCAGCTACAGTCCGCCGACGATGTTTCGGTGCGCAATGTCATCACCGCCATGCGGCTGGTGTCGAATATCGACTGGACGGAGTTTTTCGAGAATGTCAGCCTGGTGGATGAGGCTTTGGCCGAGAGCGCCAGCTTTTCCGGCCTGGATTTCACCACCCGCGACCGCTACCGCCAGGCGGTTGAGCGCCTGGCGCGGCGCGCGCCCTTTGATGAAATACAAATCGCAAAAATGGCGGTTGAGCATGCCGGTGGTGCGGCGGCACAATCGGCGCGGGAGCGCGATGTCGGTTACTGGCTGATCGGCAAGGGCCGCAGGGCGCTGGAACTGCAGGTGCGGTTTACCCCTTCGCCAAGTCAGCGGTTCAAACGCAGGATTCTGGGATGGGGCGTCTGGGGTTATATCTGCGTTCTCGCCATTGTCACGGGACTGCTGGTTGCCATGGCGCTTGCGGTCATGGGTGTGCTGGGCGTAACCGCAGCGTTGTTGCCGGTGCTGGTAGTGCTGGGGTTTCTGCCCGCCTCGGAGCTGGCGGTGGCGCTGGTCAATCGGGTGGCGACCAATCGCTGGCGGCCGGAAATTCTGCCCGCGCTGGAGTTGAAGGATGGCGTGCCAGACCGGCTGGCCACCGTTCTGGTGGTGCCGATCCTGTTGGGCAGTGAAAAGGACATTGCCGAGCAGATCGAGCGCCTGGAGGTGCATTATTTCGCCAATGGCGATGCGGGCCTCAAATTCATTCTGCTTTCAGACTGGGTGGACAGCGATGCGGAGCTTTCCGCGGAGGATACCCGGCGTCTGAATTTTGCCACGGCCGGCATCGCCACATTGAATCAGCGGCATGCCGGCGGCGAGACGCTATTTTTCCTTCTGCATCGCAAGCGGCTTTGGAATCCGTCCCAGAACAAATGGATGGGATGGGAGCGCAAGCGCGGCAAGCTGCTGGAATTCAACCGCCTGCTGCGCGGCGCCGCCGATACAAGCTTTCTGGGTCCGCTGCCGGACGCGCTGAAGCTTAATATCCGTTATGTCATCACCCTGGATGCGGATACGCGCATGCCGCGCGGCGCGGCCAAGCGCCTGATTGGCAAGATGGCGCATCCGCTCAATCAGCCGTCATTTGATGAAAAAAGCCGCTGTGTCAGCGCCGGGCATGGCATTTTGCAGCCGCGCGTGACGCCATCGCTTCCGATCGGAACGGAAAGCTCGATTTTTCAATGGGCCTTTTCCGGGCCTAATGGGCTGGATCCTTATGCGTTCGCCGTGTCCGATGTTTATCAAGATCTGTTTGATGAAGGCTCCTTCGTCGGCAAGGGCATTTATGACGTGGATGCCTTTGAAAAAGCCCTGGAAGGGCGCATTCCGGAAAACACGGTCCTCAGTCACGATCTTCTGGAAGGTGTTTTCGCGCGCGCGGCTTTGGTGTCCGACGTGGAAGTGGTGGAGGAATTTCCGTCCCGTTATGACGTGGAGATTTCACGCCAGCATCGCTGGGTGCGCGGTGACTGGCAGCTGCTGCCCTGGATCTTCGGCAGCGGGCACGGGCTTCCGGCGCTGGGCCGCTGGAAGATGCTGGACAATCTGCGCCGCTCGCTGACGGCGCCGGCCATGCTGCTGTCTTTCCTGGTGGGCTGGATGCTGCCGCATGCCGCCGCGCTGGCCTGGACGGCTTTTCTGAGCCTGGTCATTCTTTTGCCGCCGCTGCTGCCCATCATGGCGGGTATTCTGCCCCGCCAGCGCGGTTATTCGTTGCGCAGTCATGCGCGCAGCCTGTTGCGCGATACGGTGCTGGCGATCACGCAGATATTGTTCACCGTCACCTTCATGGCGCGGCTGGCTTTTCTGGCGCTGGACGCCATCATCCGCACCATCTTCCGGCTGTTCATCAGCGGCAAGAATTTGCTGCAATGGGTGACCTTCGCCCAATCGGCTTACAGCCGCAGGGCCGGATGGGGCAGCACCCTTCTGCAATTGGCCGGCAGCGTGGCGTTCTTGCTGATCTCAGCCGTGCTGATCGGCGCCCATGATATGGGCAATCTTTGGCCGGCGGCGCCGTTCCTGACGCTGTGGGGTTTTTCGCCCGTCATGGCGCGCTGGTCCAGCCAGTCGCCGCGTGTTGAGCCGCATCTGGAAATGTCGGAGTCTGACCGCACGGCGCTGCGGGTGGCGGCGCGGCGCACCTGGATGTTCTTTGAAAGCTTTGTCACCGCCGGCGACAATTGGCTGCCGCCGGACAACTTCCAGGAAGATCCCGCGCCGGTGGTGGCGCACCGCACTTCGCCCACCAATATCGGCGGCTATTTGTGTTCGGTGCTGTCGGCCCATGACATGGGCTGGATCGGCACGCTGGATGCGGTGGAGCGTCTGGAGGCGACGTTCGCCAGCCTGCAGAAGCTGGAACGGTTTCGCGGCCATTTCATGAACTGGTACGACACCACCAACCTGCATGCGCTGGAGCCGCGCTATGTCTCCACGGTGGATAGCGGCAATCTGGCGGGCAACCTGCTGGTGGTGAAAAATGCCTGCCATCAACTGGCGTCACCGGCCGCGGCCTCTGTCATGCGCGCGGGTCTGACGGACGGGCTGACCATGGTGCGTGAGACAGTCCAGACCATGCCGGCGGGGCACGCTTCTCTGGAAGAAAAGCTTGCAGCGCTGGCGCGGCTGCTGGAAGGCGAGAGTTTGAACCTCGCCCAGCTGCGCGCCGGTGTGCAAGGCGTGCAGGACGAAGCGGATGCCAGCGCGCCCGCGCCGGTGCGGCTTGCAATCGCCAGTCTTCTGCACTCGATCGACAGTCATGCCAAGATATTGCCGCCAGCGGACCAGATGGCGGCACGGCTGGACGCGCTGTCGCTTCAGGCCGGCGCTTTTGTCGATAGCATGGAGTTTGGCTTTCTGTTCGATGAGACGCGGCAGCTTTTGTCCATCGGCTATCGCCTGGAAGATCAGGCTCTGGATGGCAATGCTTACGATCTGCTGGCCTCCGAGGCGCGGCTGGCGAGTTTTCTGGCCATCGCCAAGGGTGACATTCCCACCCGCCACTGGTTTCGCCTGGGCCGCACCCTGACGCCTTTGGGCCGCGTGCCGGCGCTGCAATCCTGGTCCGGCTCGATGTTCGAATATCTGATGCCCAGCCTGATCATGCATGAGCCCAGCGGCAGCCTGATCAATCTGAGCAATCGCGCCGCGGTGCGCCGCCAGATCCGCTATGCCAAATCGCTGAACATTCCCTGGGGCATATCGGAATCCCAGTACAATGCGCGAGACCGCGACCAGAATTATCAATATTCCGGCTTTGGCGTTCCGGATCTGGGGATCAAGCGGGGCCTGGGCGAGAATGCTGTGGTCGCGCCTTACGCCACGGGGCTGGCCGCAATGGTGGCGCCGGTGGAAGCGCGCCGCAATCTGGACCGGCTGACCGGGGTTGGCGCGCTGGGCGCTTATGGCTGGTACGAAGCGGTGGATTACACCCGCGCACGGCTTCCCGACAATGCCGACCATGTCGTGATCCGTGCTTACATGGCCCATCACCAGGGCATGATGATCCTGGGGCTGGCCGATGTTCTGAACGATGGCGTGATGCGCGAACGCTTCCACGCCGAACCCATGGTGCAGGCCGCCGAGCTTTTGCTGCAGGAACGCATGCCGCGCGATGTTTCGGTGGCGCGCCTGCCGCCATCCCTCAACACCGGCGCGATCACTTATTATGACGACACGCCGCACGGGCCGCGCATTTTCAGCGATCCGGGCACCGACACGCCGCGCACCCATCTTCTGTCCAACGCGTCCTACAGCGTCATGCTGACCGTGGCGGGCTCGGGCTATAGCTGCTGGCAGGGCCAGGCCATCACCCGCTGGCGCGAGGATGCGACGCGCGACAACTGGGGTTCGTTCATCTATCTGCGCGATTTGCGGAATGGCCGCACCTGGTCCGCCGGATTCCAGCCCACCGGCGTGCGCGCCGACGCCTATGGCGCGGAATTTTCCGAGGACCGCGCCAGCATGCGCCGCCGCGATGGCGGGCTGGAGACCCTGACGGAAATCACCGTTTCGCCGGAAGATGATTCCGAAGTGCGCAAGATCACCATTACCAACAATGGAACGCGGCTGCGGGAACTGGATGTCACCTCTTTCATGGAGCTGGCGCTGGCGCCATCGCGGGATGATGCCGCCCACCCGGCCTTTTCCAAGCTGTTTGTGCAGACAGAATATATGCACGAGACGGGCGCCTTGATCGCGACGCGGCGGCCGCGCAGCCCGTCCGACAAGGCGATCTGGGCGGCGCATTTGTGCGTGGTGGACGGCGAGTCGGTGGGCGATGTGCAGTATGAAACCGACCGTTCGCGCTTTTTGACCCGCAACAAATCGGCCCGGACCGCCGGCGCGGTGATGGGCGGCTGGCCGCTCTCCAACAGCGCCGGGGCCACGCTGGACCCTTGCTTCAGTTTGCGCCGGCGCATTCAACTGGCGCGGGGCAAAAGCGTTTCCATCGCCTTCTGGACCATGGCGGCCGCCAGCCGCAAAGAGATTCTGGATCTGGTCGATCGCCATCATGACGGCGCGGCGTTTGACCGGGCGATGACCCTGGCCGCCACACATTCCCAGTCGCAATTGCAGCATCTGGGCATTACAGGCGATGAGCCAAATCTGTTCCAGCTTCTGGCCAATGCCATCATCTATGCCGATCCGGCTTTGCGCGCGCCGGCCGATATGCTGGCCAAGGCCGCGCCGGCCCAGGTGGCGTTGTGGCCTTTCGGCATTTCCGGCGATCTGCCCATCGTGCTGGTGCGGCTGCAGGAAGAAGAACAGCTGGGCCTGATCCGCCAGATCGTGCGGGCGCGCGAATATCTGCGGGTCAAAGGGCTTGCCTTTGATCTGGTGATCGTCAATGAGCGCGAAGCGTCTTACGCCCAGGAATTGCAAAAGGCGCTGGAAGCCATTGTGCATGCCAATGACCGCTCGCCCGATGACGGGCTGGGGCATATCCAGCTTGTGCGCGCCGATCTGGCGGGGGCGGAGGGTGTGGCGCGGCTGCGTGCCCTGGCGCGGGTTGATATGAGCGGACGGCGCGGCAGCCTGGAACAGCAACTGTCAGCTGTTGCCAAGGATGCGCCCAAGGAAAACGCTATGGCGCCTGCACGCCCGGCCGCCGCGCCGGAGCCGGCGCCGCAGCCCGACCCCAAACTGGTTTCGGATTTGCGCTTCTTCAACAGCTATGGTGGCTTTAGCGCGGACGGGCGCGAATATGTCGCCATCGCGCGTGCGGGACGGCCCACGCCTGCGCCCTGGATCAATGTGATCGCCAATCCCGATTTCGGCTTTCAGGTTTCAACCGAGGGTGCGGGATTTTGCTGGGCGGCCAACAGCCAGCAGAACCAGATTACCCCCTGGTCGAATGATCCGGTGACAAATGAGTCCGGAGATTTTCTGTATCTGAAGGATC
>CAIXUE010000163.1 GCA_903922545.1 uncultured Alphaproteobacteria bacterium
CGCCGACAATCCGGCGGATGAGCTGGTGCGCCTGGAAGACGCCATCGCGTCTTTGCGTGAATCCGTGGACCAGATGCTGGTGTCTTCGGAACTGGATCTTACCGGCGAGGGCCGCGAGGTGATCGAAGCCTATCGCCTCTTTGCCTATGATCAAGGCTGGCGCCAGCGCATGCGCGATGCGGTGCGCACCGGCCTTACCGCCGAGGCAGCGGTGGAACGCGTTCAGGATGAAACGCGCCTGCGCGTCCAGCGCCTGGGCGATCCCATCCTGCGCGAACGGGCGCATGATTTCGACGATCTGGCGCGAAGGCTTTTGCGGCATCTGACCGGCGACAGCGCTCATCAGCATCTGCCGCGCGACGCCATTTTGGTGGCACGCAATATGGGCCCGGCGGAACTGCTGGATTATGGCCGCGAAAAAGTGTTGGCGCTGGCGCTGGAAGATGCCGCTTCCACCAGTCACGTCTCCATTGTGGCCCGTTCCATGGGCCTGCCGCTGGTCTCGTCACTGGAAGGCATTGCCGACAATGCCCGCGGCGGCGACGCCATTGTGGTGGACGGTGAAAGCGGTGAAGTGCATTTGCGCGCGCCCGCCGAAATCATCGCCGCCTTTGAAGAAAAGCGCGGCCTGCGCGTTCAGGCCCAGGCCCGTTTCGCCGCCATTCGTGATCTTCCCGCCATCACCAAGGATGGCGTGGCCATCAAGCTGATGATGAATGCCGGTTTGGAATTCGACGTGCCGCATTTGCGCGAATCCGGCGCCGACGGCATCGGGCTATTCCGCACCGAATTGCAATTCATGATCGGCGAGACCATGCCGCGTCTGGCCGACCAGACACGGCTTTACAAATCCATTCTGGATGCCGCCGGTGAAAAGCCGGTGGTGTTCCGGACGCTGGATTTGGGCGGCGACAAGGTGCTGCCGTATGCGCGCTGGGAGCGGGAAGAAAATCCTGCGCTGGGCTGGCGCGCCATCCGCATTGCGCTCGATCGCCCCGCGCTGCTGCGTTATCAAGTGCGCGCATTTCTGGCGGCCTCGCAGGGCCGCACTTTGCGCATTCTTCTGCCCATGGTCTCCAATGTCGATGAGTTCAATCGCGGCCGCGCCCTGATCGATCGCGAACTGGAGCGTGCGCGGCTTCTCAATCAGACCCGTCCTACCCAGGTGTTGGTCGGCGCCATGTTGGAAGTTCCCGCACTTGCCTTCATGCTGCCGCAGCTGATGCGCTCCGCCGATTTCGTCTCCATCGGTTCCAACGATCTTCTGTCGCTGGCATTCGCCGTGGATCGCACCAACCCGCGCGTCGCCAAGCGCTATGACAATCTCAATCCCGCCTCGCTCACACTCATTCGCCTGATCGTGCAGAGCGCGGCGGAAAACAGCGGTGATCTTTCCCTGTGCGGCGAGATGGCGGGCCGGCCGCTGGACGCCATGGCGCTGCTGGGCCTGGGGCTTCGCACCCTCTCCATGCAGCCCGGTCAGATCGGCCCCATCAAGATGATGATCCGCAGCCTTAACCTGGGCGAAGTGTCGAGTTTCGTGGACCGGTTGTGCGGGCGTACCGATCATTCCCTCCGGACCCGGCTTTCCGCCTTTGCCGCGGAACGCGGAATAGTCCTGAAATAGGGCCTTTTCCGTATGTTGCCCAATCTTCGCAACTGCGAAGGTTGTTCTGACGGGGTCTTTTCGGGTAGAATTGTCCAAACCGAGATTTAAGGACAAAAGCCGGATTTTCCGGGTTTTTTTGCCTTTTTGGGAACCTGATCTCTACCTTCGTATGACCAAAGTCACCCACATGAGTTTTGAGGAAAATCAGGGCCGCCGCCGCATTCATTTGCGCGAGATTTCCGGCGACAGTGAATCGCCGCTGGAAACAGTGGGCCAGGATCTGCGCGCCGCGCGCCTGCGCCGCGGCGATGATCTGGCCACCGTGTCGCGTGCTCTGAAAATCCGCAAAGACCATCTCGAAGCAGTTGAAGAAGATCACTTCGCGGGCCTGCCCGGCAAAACCTACGCCATCGGCTTTGTGCGTTCCTATGCGGGCTATCTCGGCCTGGATGTGACGGGGATGGTCGAACGCTACAAGCAGGAAATTTCCGGTCGCCAGGACGAACAGCTTCCCACCGATCCGCATCTGCATGCCGATGACTCGCGCCGTCTGCCCTATGGCTGGCGCATTGTGGCGGGCGTTGTCGGTTTGGCGCTGCTCTATGGCGTCTGGCATCTGGTTTCCGCCGGACCGTCGCCGCAGCCCGTGCCGCCCGCGCCTTCGCTGTCACCGCCGCGTCCGCATGTGGTCGCCGCCGCCAAACCGCCCGCGCCGCAGCCCACAGCCGCGCCCGCGCCAACTGATACAAACGCTACGCCGCCCGCAACGAGCGCAACGCCGTCTGCATCCACGCCCGCGCCCACCGTGATCGGTTCCAGCGCGCCAGCACCCAACACTGCCGCCACGGCGACCAAGGATGTGGCAAAGGTCAGCCCGGCGCTGCCCGCGGTGCCGCCCGCTTCGCAAACTGCCAGCGCCGGAACCGGGCAAGTCTATGGCGCCACCAACGCCAATCCGCGCGTGATCCTGCACATCAGCGGCGATGTGCGCCTGACGGTGCGGGGCGCCGACGGCACGCTTTATATCAACCGCGACCTCAAAGCCGGCGAATCATACCGGGTTCCCAACATTGACGGCCTGTACCTCGCCACCAGTGATGCCGGCATGGTGGATGCCCAGGTGGACGGGCGGAACATCGGCAAGGTCGGGCAAAACCAGCAAATTTTGGGGCGTGTTTCCCTGGATCCCACATCGCTTGAAGACCGGCTCGCCAGCCGCTAAGGAACAAACCATGAGTATTCGTGCCTATCGCGACATTCACCGGCGCAAATCGCGCCAGATCATGGTCGGCAATGTGCCGGTCGGCGGCGATGCCCCGATCACGGTGCAGACCATGACCAACACGGTCACCGGTGACGCGCGCGCCACCATCGAACAGATCCGCGGCATTGTGGAAGCCGGCTGCGATATCGTGCGGGTGTCCTGCCCGGATGAAGACGCCACCAAGGCGATGAAAGCCATCTGCAAGGCCTCCGCCATTCCGGTGGTGGCGGACATTCATTTTCACTACAAGCGCGCCATCGAGGCCGCCGTGAACGGCGCCGCCTGCCTGCGCATCAATCCCGGCAACATCGGCAGCGCCCAGCGTGTGAAAGAAGTTGTCCAGGCCGCCAAGGATCATGGCTGCTCCATGCGCATCGGCGTCAATGCCGGCTCGCTGGAATCTGACCTGCTGGAAAAATATGGCGAACCTTGCCCCGAAGCCATGGTCGAAAGCGCGCTCAATCATGCCCGCATTCTCGACGACCTGGATTTTCGCGAATACAAGATTTCCGTGAAAGCGTCCGATCCCTTCCTGGCCGTGGCCGCCTATCAATCCCTAGCTGAGGCGATTGATTGCCCCCTGCATGTCGGCATCACCGAAGCGGGCGGCATGATTTCCGGCACGGTGAAATCCTCCATCGGCATGGGCATGCTCTTGTGGAGCGGCATCGGCGACACCATTCGCGTCTCGCTTTCCGCCGACCCGGTGGAAGAAGTGCGGGTGGGTTTTGATATTCTCAAATCCCTCAATCTGCGCCATCGCGGCGTCAACATCATATCCTGTCCGTCCTGCGCCCGTCAGGGTTTCAACGTCATCGACACGGTCAAGGCTCTGGAAGACCGGCTCAAGCACATCGCCACCCCCATGTCGCTGTCGATCATCGGCTGCGTGGTCAATGGTCCGGGCGAAGCGCGCGAAACCGATCTGGGCTTTACCGGCGGCGGCGCGGGCAAGGGGCATGGCCAGATTTATCTCAACGGCGAACCCAGCTATCGCCTTGAGAACACGGACCTGGTCGAGCACATTGTCGAATTGTGCGAGAAAAAGGCCGCCGAGATTGAGGCGCAGCGCAACGGCCAAGCGGCCTCCAATACCTCGGAGCCGCTCGAAGCCGCGCAGTAGCGTGACTTCATGATCCCCGCTGCCAAGCTTGAGCGTCTGCTCGACCGTTTTGCCGCGATTGAAAGCGAAATGGCGTCGGGCGCATCTGGCGCCGCTTTTGTCAAACTCTCCCGCGAGCATGCCGAACTGGCGCCGGTGATTGAAACCGCGCGCGCCTACCGCAATACCCAGACCCAGCTGGAGGGCGCCGAGGCCATGATTGCCGATGGCTCCAGCGACGCGGAAATGCGCGGGCTGGCGGAGCAGGAGCGCGCGGAACTGCGGGAGAGCCTCACGGCGCTGGATCAGGAATTGAAGGTCCAGCTTCTGCCCCGCGACGCGGCGGATGCCTCTTCCGCAATTGTGGAAATTCGCGCCGGCACCGGCGGCGATGAAGCCGCGCTTTTCGCCGGCGATCTTCTGGGCATGTATCAGCGTTATTGCGCCCTGCAGGGCTGGCGGACCGAGCTTCTGTCCTTAAGCGAAAGCGATATGGGCGGTTACAAGGACGCCACGTTGGAAGTGGAAGGCCGCGGCGCTTACGCCAAGCTGAAATTCGAAAGCGGTGTGCACCGCGTCCAGCGCGTTCCCGCCACCGAAAATCAGGGCCGCATCCACACTTCGGCGGCCACGGTCGCGGTGCTGCCCGAAGCCGAAGATGTCGATGTGGACATCCAAGACAAAGATCTGCGGATCGACACCTACCGCGCCCAGGGTTCCGGCGGCCAGCATGTGAACAAGACCGACAGCGCCGTGCGCATCACCCACATTCCCACCAACACGGTGGTGGCGATGCAGGAAGAAAAATCCCAGCACAAGAACAAGGCCAAGGCCATGATGCTGCTGAAAGCGAAAATCTACGACGCCGAGCGTCAGCGCGTGAATGCCGCCCGCGCCAGCGAGCGCAAAAGCCTTGTTGGCTCAGGCGACCGCAGCGAACGCATTCGCACCTACAATTTCCCGCAAGGCCGCGTTACCGACCACCGCATCAATCTGACGCTTTACAATCTGGCCCGCATCATCAGCGGCGATGAACTTTCCGAAATCGTGGATGCGCTGGTGGCGCAGGACCAGGCCGACCGTCTGGCGGAATTTGAAGCGGCTGAAACGTGACCTTTGACCAAGCCGCGGCGCTTCTGGCAGGCGCGGGCATCGAGAGCCCTCGCGCCGAAACCCGCCTGCTGTACGCCCATGCCCTGGACGTGACGCGGGACGAAACCCTGTCCGCCACGCTAACGCCGGATCAATCCGCCTGCTTTGCCGCCCTGGTCACCCGCCGCGCCGCTCATGAACCTTCCGCCTATATCACCGGCCACAAGGAGTTCTGGAGCCTGGATTTTGCCGTCGGTCCCGGTGTGCTGGTGCCGCGTCCTGATACCGAAACCCTGATCGAAGAAGCGCTCCGGCTTTACCCGGACCATGATGCGCCTTTGCGCGTCGCCGATCTGGGCGCAGGGTCCGGTGCCATCCTCATCGCCGCGCTGACGGAATTTCCGGGCGCCACCGGCATCGGTTTTGAATCCTCACCTGAGGCCGCCGCCTTCGCCCAATGCAATAGCATCGCCCATGTTCCGGGCCGCGCCGAAATCCGTCTGGCTGACTGGAACGAGGCGCAAGGTCCTTTCGATCTGGTCTTCTCCAACCCGCCTTACATTCCCGCCGCCGATATCGATAATCTGATGCCTGAAGTGGCCGCCCATGAACCGCGCGCCGCGCTGGATGGGGGCGCCGACGGTCTGGATGCCTATCGCGCTCTGGCCAAAATCCTGCCCCGCATCCTCAAGCCCCGCGGCCATGCCCTGCTGGAAATCGGCTTTGGCCAAGGACCGGCCATGGAACCTCTATTTGAAGGTTCCGGGCTGAAGTTGCTGCGGATTACGCCGGATTTGGCCGGGATTCCAAGGGCTTTGGTGCTGGAAAAAGTCGCCTAAGCCCTTGGAAAAGCCGGGCTGATAGCCTATTTTGGGATCATCGGAATCATGAGATTCCGCCCGCGATGCTATGGGCTCGCGGGGTTTCGCCGCGAAAAGTGCGGCGGGCAGGGGACAAGCGAAGTTTAAACCAGTGCCGGCCGGCGCTTCTGCGACCGTCTGCACCAGGCAAACGGGCAACTCTGGCTATAACCCAATGGGGCAGACGTGAAACGCTCTCGTAGAGGCGGCCGCAGGCCGCAACACAATAACAATGGCGGTGGTGGCGGTGGTGGCGGCGGCAGCAATAGCGGCGGCGGCGGCTTTAATCCCAACCGGACATTCGATTCCTCCGGCCCGGAAGTGAAGATCCGCGGCTCGGCCGCGCATGTTTATGAAAAATACCTGCAGCTGGCGCGCGACGCCAACAGCTCCGGCGACCGCGTCACCGCCGAGAATTATCTTCAGCATGCGGAGCATTATTTCCGCATCATGGCGGCGCAGCAGGCCCAGGCGGCCCAATATGCCGCCCAGCAGGCGGCGCAGAATCCGGGCCGCCCGCCGGAAGGCCAGCAGCCTTACCAGCAGGGGAATGGCCAGCAGCAGCCTCATATGGGTGGCAACGGCCAGCAGCAACCGCAAGGCGCGCCCCAACCGGGCACCGGCCCGTCTTTTTCCCTGTCCGAAAATGGCGAGGGCGAGGATGAGGACGACGAGGTCGAAGCCAACTAAGTCGCTTTAACCGCTTAACCTTTTTGGGATTGGGGCCTCTTGCAGCAAGGGGACCCCCATCCCATATCTGCCGGAACGACGCCGTCGGGAGCATCGGCCAGGAAAAGTGTGTAGCGCTTTTCCGTCAGGCCGTGCGACCCAACTTAAAGGGTCGTATCTTAGAAGCCTGCGCCCGTCCGGGGCAGGCCGGAGGCAGAATGGACATCGAAAAATTCACCGAACGCTCGCGCGGCTTTATTCAGTCGGCGCAGAGCCTGGCTTTGCGCGAAGGCAATCAGCAATTCGCAACTGAGCATTTGCTCAAGGTCCTGATTGATGACGAAGAAGGTCTGGCGGCGCGTCTGATCGCAGCCGCCGGCGGCAATGACAAAAGCGTACGCGCCGCCACCGAAGCGGCGTTGAAAAAGCTGCCCAAGGTTCAGGGCGGCTCCGGGCAGGTCTATCTGGCGCAGGAAACCGCGCGCCTGCTCGACAATGCAGAACAGATCGCCAAAAAAGCCGGCGACTCTTTTGTCACCGCCGAATACCTGCTCCTGGCGCTTACCATGGCGACCGGCACGGAAGCGGCCACCATCCTCAAGAATGCCGGCGTCAACGCCCAGAATCTCAACAAGGCCATCGCCGATCTGCGCCAGGGCCGCACCGCCGACAGCGCCACGGCTGAAAACGCCTATGACGCGCTCAAGAAATATGCCCGCGACCTTACTGAGCTGGCGCGCACCGGCAAGCTTGATCCGGTGATAGGCCGCGACGAGGAAATCCGCCGCACCATCCAGGTTCTTTCCCGCCGCACCAAGAACAATCCCGTCCTGATCGGCGAACCCGGCGTGGGCAAAACCGCCATCGTGGAAGGCCTGGCGCAACGCATCATCAACGGCGAAGTGCCGGAAGGCATTAAAGGTAAACAATTGCTGGCGCTGGACATGGCGGCATTGATTGCCGGCGCAAAGTTTCGCGGCGATTTTGAAGAACGCCTGAAAGGCGTACTCAACGATCTGGCAAAAATGGAAGGTAAAGTCATACTGTTTATTGATGAATTACACACCATGGTCGGCGCCGGTAAAGCCGAAGGCGCAATGGACGCCGGCAACATGCTCAAACCCGCCCTAGCTCGTGGCGAACTGCACTGTGTCGGCGCGACAACCTTAAATGAATATCGCCAATATATTGAAAAAGACGCTGCTCTGGAGCGCCGCTTTCAAAAAGTCCTGGTAGAAGAACCCAGCGTAGCTGACACCATTGCTATTTTACGCGGCCTGAAAGAACGCTACGAAATCCATCATAGTGTGGATATTACCGACCCGGCCATTGTCGCAGCGGCCACTTTATCGCACCGCTACATTGCCGACCGGCAATTGCCGGACAAGGCTATCGATCTGATAGACGAAGCCGCCAGCCGGATTCGCATGGAAATGGATTCCAAACCGGAAGAAATGGACAAACTGGATAGACGCTTGATTCAGTTAAAAATCGAGCGCGAAGCCATGAAAAACGAAAACGACGCGGCTTCCAAAAAGCGTCTGGAGAGTTTACAGCAAGAAATAGCCGAACTGGAAAAAGACTATTCGGATTTGGAAGAAATCTGGAAAGCCGAAAAAGCCGTTTTACAAGGCGCTGCGTCGATTAAAGAAAAACTGGAACATGCCCGTCTGGAGCTGGAAGCGGCGCGGCGGGTGCAGGATTATACCCGCATGTCCGAACTGCAATACGGCGACATTCCCAAGCTGGAAAAAGAACTGGATATGGC
>CAIXUE010000164.1 GCA_903922545.1 uncultured Alphaproteobacteria bacterium
TATCCGGCACGAGGGACTAACGGCGCCGGAGCCGGCGGCGGCGTGGGCTTGGCCGCGTCGTTCTTCGCCATGTTGAGCGCGAAGGCAGCAGCGCCCGGGTTCATCGCATCCACCATAGAGGTCGGCATCAGGATGGTGGCGCCGCGTTCCTTGGTGGTTTCATAGATGATGTTCATGGCGCGCAGCTGCAACGCTTCCGGGCTTTGGGCATACAGCTTGGCGGCATTGACGAATTTCTGCGCCACTTCTTCTTCGGCCGAACCCAATGTGACGCGGGCCTGTTTTTCACGCTCGGCCTGGGCCTGTCGGCTCATGGCGTCCTGCAGATTGGCTGGGATCGCCACATCGCGGATTTCGACCGAATTGACGGTAACGCCCCAATCGGCGGTCTTGGAGCCGATCACGTCTTTCAGGGTGGCGTCGGCTTCCTTGCGTTCGGACAAAAGCGCGGACAGCACCGAAGAGCCGATCATTTCGCGCAGGGATGTCTGCGCCACGCGCTGCACCGCGCTGCTGTAATCGGTGATTTCCAGCGCGGCGCGTTCGGCGTCATGCACCATCCAAAAGACGATGGCATCGACATTGACCGGCACGGTGTCCTTGGTCAGGGCCTGTTCGGCATTGACCTCGGTGGTGCGAATGCGCTGATCGATCCACACCGCAACCTGGTCGATGATCGGCACCAGGATGAAAAGCCCCGGCCCCTTGACGGCCTGCAGCTTGCCCAGCCGCAAAACCACGGCGCGTTCCCATTGCTGGGCCATCTTGATGGAATAGCCCAGGAAGATGCCGATCACCGCCAGCACAATGGGCACACCAATCGGCATATGCGCGACAAAGGTCAGGGCTGCGCTGCCCAGGAAGACAATAAAGACCAGGGCTGAAATGGCGTTCATGTGCGTCTCCTGCTGGTATTGTTTTGGAAGGGGAAAATTCGGTGCGCGTGCGGTTTGGGTTTGCGGCCAGACCGTTTGCCGCTGAGCAGCGGGCGTGCGTTGCGGTGGCGGCCCGGTGAACAGGCGTTGCAACAAATGCCGCCCGATGATCAGGACGAAGATCACTTCAAAGATAATGGCGGGCATTGTCTGGTTCATGACTTCAGCGCCTTGAGCGCGCCGATCAGGTCATCCAGCCCCACACCCAGGGCGCGGGCCTGCGCCGCCGCCCTCGCGGCCAGGGCTTCAACATCGTGCTTGCTGTCATGGGCGGGCGGCGCCTCAGCGACAAAGGTGCCGCGCCCGCGCACCAAAGTCAGAATCCCCTCGCGCTCCAGTTCGGCATAGGCGCGCTGGACGGTGTTGAGGTCGATGCGCAGGGCGACAGCGACCTGGCGCATGGTGGGCAGGCGCTGGCCCGGCGCCAGCACGCCCCGGCCTACCAGGGCGGAAAGCTGGTCGCGCAGCTGGACGTAAATGGGCACGCCATTGTCGTGAAGGATCAGGCCTTCGAGCATTGTTGTATTGTATGGTAATTATCATACAGTAGCAATGACCGGCGCTGGACATGCCGGTTGAGGCCGTCAGGGCGGCTACAGTGGCAGAACGAAGGGCCAGGAAATGAAAAACCAACCGGGTATAGCGGCAATGGCCGTGGGCGCCGCGGCGATAGGCTTCGGGATGTTGGAAAACTTCCGCGGACCGGCAGGCGGGGCAGCGTTCATGGGTTTGGTATGCTTCGGCGTAGGGCTTTTTCGCTTTTGTCAGAACCGGAAAACCAACCCTCGTGCATAGGCGTCAATCCAATTAGCACTCTGCTATTACCGCATACTTAGGCCCCCCCTTTGCGCGCAGCGCATAAAGGGGGAGATGCTGTAGCTGGGCCCTCGGGCCAGCGAAAGCAGAGGGGGTCAGAAAAACACCTTCGCGTCTAACTGAAGCTGGTTCTGGGTCAACTGCCCAGACGGCACGCCGGCAAAGGCATATTCGCCCTTGCGCGAATGCATCAGCAGAACCTCGCCAGTCAGGCGAAAATCATCCGTGGGTTGCCAGGACATATCCATGGTCATGGCGCGGCCGTCTTCATTCATGGAGGACGCGCCGATATGGCGGGTCTGGAAAAGATCGGCGCGGACGCTGGCGCGCACATCATCAAGCCCCAGCGCGGCAAGATCATAACTGGCGAGCAGAAACGCCGACTGAAATTTGGTGGGAAATTCCACCCCGCGCGAATCCACCGCCGTGTAGCCAGACATGCCTTGCGCGATCAGGACCAGGGAATCCCATTGCGTGCGGGCGCCAAAGCTCCAGAATTTTGTTTCCCAGGCCGCAACGCCATGCACCACCGCGGCAGGATCGCCCTGGTTTTCATAGCGCAGCACCGAAAGCTTGCCGATATTCGCCACCTGCCAATTGAGGCCGCCATACCAGCCGGCCCGATGGTCGATTTCATCGAACAGACCGGTGCGCGCGGGAAACGGCGCGTGAAAAATCGCCATGGTGGCATCGGGCATGCGCACATGTTCGAAAAGACCGGTGGGCCGGTCATCCATCGCCCAGCCGCGATCGGCCATCAAAACACCAGCCGGATCGTTGCAGCAATTGAGCGAGCCGATCAGCGAGACGGTGCCCAGATTTTCCGTGTGATAACGCAGCGTGCCTTCGGCGCCGATGGTGCGCAATTCCTCGCCGATCCA
>CAIXUE010000165.1 GCA_903922545.1 uncultured Alphaproteobacteria bacterium
CGATATAGCCATTGGCGCCGGTGATCAGGATGGTGGTCATGGAAATTTATACGGGCGAAAGAAATTTGGAACGGTTTCCGCCGATGATCGAAAGCAGAAAGCCGCCGAAAATATGCTGGGCGCCAATCACCAGCAGGGTGCAAGACACCAAAAGCTCGCGCACCTGGTTTGGCGAGGTAAAGGAAACCTCAACCCAGCGCATGCCCGCCCAGGTGATGCCGACCGCGCCGGCCAGAACCAGCACAAGACCGGTGATCATCACAATCTCCAGCGACCATATCCGCGCCATCCGGTTGTCGCGCTTGAGCGGCAGGCGATAGCCGGAGCGTATGCCATAAACGATGCCGGCCATGCCGAACAGGAATAGCCCATGCGCCAGCACCAGGCCGGTGCAAGCCATGATCAGCCAATGGGTGCCGAAAATAAACCAGTAGCCATCCGCATTGGCCCATATCAGATCGGGCAGGCCGACGCCCAAGGACAGGATCGCCAAAATCGCGGCCGGCACCAGAAACAGCCAGCCTGGCGCCAGCATCAGCATGTAGCGCAAATGCCGCCAGCCATCCCGCCAGGGCCGCAAATGCGGCGCCCGGTCGCGGCGGTCTTTATAAAGCGTGATCGGCACTTCGCTGCATTTCAGATTCAGAAGCGCGGCCTTGATCACCACCTCGCTGGCGAATTCCATGCCCTCGGCGCTCAGGCGCATGGCGTGGAACGCCTGTGCGGTCATGGCGCGAAGGCCGCTATGGGCATCGCTGAGGCCGGAACGGAAAAGAAGATTGAGCAAACCGCTCAGCGCCGGATTGCCCAGATAACGGTTCTTGAACGGCATCGCACCGGGCATGATCCGCCCCTTCAGGCGTGTGCCCATGCAAAGATCGTCGCCGCGCGCCAGCGCTTCCACCATGGGCACAGCTTCGCGAAAATCATACGAGCCGTCGGAATCGCCCATCACCAGAAAGCGGCCATGTGCGGCCGAAAAGCCTTCGATCAGCGCCCGGCCATAACCACGCTGGCCGGCCTGAACCACCCGCGCGCCCAATTCTTCGGCGATCTGCCGGCTGTTATCGGTGCTGCCGCTGTCCGCCACCACAATCTCGCCGGAAAAACCAAAGCGGCGCTGCATTTCGGTCAGCGCCTCGCGCGCCAGTCCGATGCAATAGGGCAGGGTCTTTTCTTCATCCAGGCAGGGCAGGACGATGGAAACGTCGCAGCCTGCACCCTCAATTTTGTCCGGCGCCATGTGCCTTTATAGGGAATAGGGGGCGTCTGCCGCAATCGCTCTAGCGCGCGGGTTCTCGCGCCGCTTTAAGCGCAGCCAGGCTCATCCAGATCAGCAACGCCCCCATCAGCAGGCCGCGCAACAGGTTCCAGAGCAGGGCGTGGTCCAGGCCATGATTTTTGAGCCAGTCCCGTTCCGACGCCTGTTGGGGGGGCGGATTACGGATGCTCATGAGATATGTCAGGCGTGAAAGCCCGGTCATGGGGAAAATGTCCTGTGTGCGGGGCGCTATCGCCATTCTGGCGCTGGGCCGGAAATTTTCCGCGAGCGAAGATTTCGCCATCACCACGCGCCAGGCCAGAACACCCGGCTGCATCAGGGGGTCGGCTTCGCCCCACTGGCTGTAATCGCTTTCCCGATTGGCCCAGCGATAGACCAGGCCATTGTGGTAATCCAGCGCCGGCAAAAAAAGTAACGTGAGCAGCGGCACCGCCATCCCGATCCAGCGCCAGCGCCTGAGAAAAGATTTAAGCCCGGCAGCCACCTCGGGAAACAGCAGCATCAGGAAAGGCGGCACATAACGCGGGCCGGCCACCGCGCCGCCGCCATGCCAGAATGAGAACAGGGAAAGAATGGCGGCCAGCACAAGGATGCCGGCCAGCTTCAGCATCAGGGCTTGCCCCGCGCCGCGATTTGCAAACAGCGTCACGCATACCAGCGGAAAGCACCAGACAATGCCAAAAGGAAAAGCGACGAAAAATTCCCCAAAATGCATCACCGTTGCGCCAAGCGTGGGATATCCCAGCAGATAGGAATAAACCGAAACCACGCCGCCCGACCCGCCCACCAGGCGCAGGATCAAAGCCCAGACCGCAAAGAGAAATCCGGTCAAAACCAGGTAAAGCATTTTTTCACGTGGCCGCGGCAACAACAGGGCCAGCGGCAGCAAAGCCGCAAGCGCATAGGTTTTGCAAAAAATCAAACAGGCGCTGGCGGCCAGAAGAATTGCGAAATGCACGGGCTTGCGCGCATCCGGGCTGTCCAATATCGCGGCCACCACC
This sequence comes from uncultured Alphaproteobacteria bacterium, assembly GCA_903922545.1. The sequence goes on from CAIXUE010000165.1 coordinate 2,284, forward strand.
ACCGCATAAAATATCATCTGGCATTCCAGCACGCCGCCGCTGAAAAAACTGATCGCGGAAGAGGCGAAGAAAAAAGATCCGGCCGTCAGGCTGGCCAACGGCCAGTCATAACCCCGGCGCTTGAGGTGGCGCAGCATCACGATCACGGCGGCGAACATGAACAAGACGCTGTCCGCCACCATCCAGGCGTCATGGGCCAGGCTGCTGCGGCGCAAAGCCGGCGGCACCAGGATCTGCAGCATGCCCTGCCACAGTGCTTTTTCCAGAAACCAGAAAAAGCGATGCGCCAGCCAGGGCGCCTGTGTGTCCTGAAAAAGCGCGGCGAAATTCCCCGACCAGAGTTCGGCGGCATCCTGCACCGGCAGGCTTTCATCGCCGCCCGCAGTGCCGCGCGACAACAGCATCGCCAGGGCAAAAAGGCCCAGCCCGATCAGCCCGGCCCGCAGCCAGGTTGAGGATCGCGATTTTGCCGGAGAGGAAAGCAGTTTCAAGCCTTTGAACTGTGGCGCCCGGCGCCCGGAATGGGGATCCGGGCCCGGGCACCGTGAATTGCCATGCGCCGGATACTTTATGCTGTGGCCGGCGCTTTGGAACAAGGCGGCGCCAGCCTGCACACCGGCGGGCGGCTCATTGATTTTGTTCTGGAATTTCCGCTTTTTCCCGAATCTGGATGGCAAACCGGCTATGGGCTATCGTGCCGGCCGCCAAAAAATATCGGGAGACATTCATGGACAAGCAGGACGAAAACAACAAGGACGGCGACGCGCAGGTCAGCCGCCGCGATTTCACGGCTTTGTCGGTGGCGGCGGGCCTGGCCGCCAGCGCCGGTTCAGCCCATGCGGCTCTCGCGCTCACCGAAAGCGATGTGACCATCAAGACACCCGATGGCATTTGCGATGCGGCTTTCATTCGTCCCGCCACCGGCTCTTATCCGGGCGTGCTGATCTGGACCGATATTTTCGGCCTGCGCCCCAGCTTCCGCGCCATGGGCCGGCGGCTGGCGGCGGAAGGTTATTCCGTGCTGATCCCCAATCCTTTTTATCGCATCGCCAAATCGCCGGTGGTGGAAGATGCCAGCACCTTTGATTTCAACGATCCGGCCAGCCGGGCGAAGACCGCCGCCTGGACCGGGCCGATCAACCAGCCGGGCGCCATTGAACGGGACGCCGCCGCGCATATCGCGTTCCTGGATGCGCAAAAAGAAGTGAACAAGGCCAAAAAGATCGGCACCCAGGGTTACTGCATGGGTGGCCCCTTGGTGTTCAAGACCGCGGCCAGCCAATCGGCCCGCGTTGGCGCCGGCGCCACCTTCCATGGTGGTGGGCTTGTCACCGACACGCCCACCAGCCCGCATCTGCTGATCCCAAAAATGAAGTCGCACATGTATATCGCCATCGCCGCCAGCGACGACACCAAGCAGCCCGATGCCAAGGACAAGCTGAAGGCTGCTTTCACCGCCGCCCATGTGCCCGCTGAAGTCACGGTCTATCAGGGCATGATCCATGGCTGGACGGTCCCGGACATGCCCAAACAGGACGGCAAGCCGATCTACAACAAGGCGGAAGCCGACCGCGCCTGGACCAATCTTCTGGCGCTTTATAAAGCCAATCTTGTCTGAGGTTTGACCTTCCCGTGCGGGTTCCATCGGGAACCCGCACATGGGTAGCGGCGTTCCTGCCCTGTATTCCCGTACAGGTGATAAATGCCGCTACTTTATATTGTTGGTTTGCTGATTGTGGTGGGCGTGCTGCTCTGGCTGGTCAACACCTACATCCCCATGGATCCGAAGATCAAAGGCATCCTCAATGCCGTGGTGGTGATCGCAGTGGTGGTCTATCTGCTTCAGGTGTTTGGTCTTATGAGCACCCTGGAAGGCATCCGGGTCGGTCACCCGATCTCCTAGGCGGTCAATTCGTCCACTTCAGCGCCAGGTTATAAGAGAACTGGTCGGATTCCCGCGCATTGACGATGCCCGTGTTGACCGATCCCACCAGGTGCCAATTCTCGTCAAAATCGAACAGCGCGGCCAGACCGACCGCCGTGCTGGGGTGGCTGTCGAAAGCGTCCTTGCCCTGGCCGAACAGTTCAACACCCAGGACCAGATTGTCCGCCACCTGGTTCTGCAACGCGATGCCGTAATTGGCGAAGTCGCGATTGCCCGGTCCCGGATTGTTGGTGTAGCCGCCGCCGCCAAATACGGTCCAGGCGCCAAAAGTTTTCTGCATCCAGATGGGCAAAAGCTCGGTCACCGGCGCTCCCGCATTGGCCGGGCCCACCGGAATGCTGACCGATGGAAAGAACGCCACTTGCGGCATCCAGCCATCCTCATCTTCCTGGATGAAGCGGTATTTGACGCCTACGCCCAGGGGCGCCCACACCACGCCCATGCCCAGCGGCCCCGGATTGGGATTGAGCGGAAAAGACGCGGTGAGCTGGGTGTTTTCAAACGCGCCATAATTCAGCTCAACGCCCGCGGCCGGAACAATCTTCTGATCGGCGGTACGCACGCCTTCGGTGAAAAGATAATTCTCCCAATGGCCGGTTTCGGTCGGTTCGGGATCGTCGGTGATATAGGGCGGCCCCGCCAAAGCTGGCGAAGTCAGAACAAACAGCGCGGCCAGGCCCAGAGCGGGAAATTTAAAGGACATCGATCGAATCTGCTTACGCCTTGGCTGGGCTCGCAGCATGCGATCCAGCCCGCTGCGGCAAGACAAGAATACAAACAATAATCGCGACAGCAATGATCGCAGACGCCAGGGGGCGGCTGATATTCAGGCCGCCGTCAGAAACCGGTTTGTCCAGCAAATCGCCTGCCGTGGCGCCGAAGGGCCGTGTCAGAATGAAGGCCATCCAGAACAGCAGCACATGCGAGATTTTGCTGAAGAAATAGGCCGCCGCGATCAGGGCGAGGGCGGCGGCGAACACCAGCACGCCATCGCCATAGCCCAGTCCGCCGGTATCCGCGGCCCAATCGCCCAGCGCCGTACCCAGGGTCTGGGAGAAAGTGATGGTGATCCAGTAAAAGGCCTCCACCCTGGGGCTGTTGACGGTATCGACCGAAACCGTGCCTTCCGACCAGTACCACGCCCCCAGCGACGCCAGAACACAGGCGAACAGAACCGTCGAACCGCCTGTGTAACCGATGCCCAACGAACGGTCGAAGAAATCGGCCATGGTCGTGCCCGCGGTGGTCGAAGCCACAATGGTCGCCCAATACAGGAAGGGATGAAATTTCTTGGCCATGGTCTGCCAGACCACCATCACCAGCAGGGCGGCCAGAAAGATGCCGGTGCCGATCAGATAGCCGTTCGGGTTGGCATTGTCGGTGGTTTCTCCAAGCCAGGTCATGGTGACGGTATCGCCGCCGGTTTCCCCAAGGGTGGTGGCCAGAATCTTGATGATCCAGAAACCCAGGGTGATGGCCGGGACTTTGCTCATCACCCGGTCGCGCATCGTGGTGCTGTCGGTCATGGTTTTTTCCGAATTATTTTGGGTCCAGATTATTTGGGGTCCAGGAAAACCAGCTTTGCGCTGCCGGGTACGACCTTGAAATGACGCCGGTCGGTGGCAGGAATACTGTTATCCTCTGTGTACTCAGCCTCGACAAGATAAACCCGCCCGGTTTTGGTGTTGACGTCCATGGTGCGGGCGCCGTGCGTGGTGGGGATTTCCACCGGCTTGGCATAGGAATCGGGGCTGTTCTGCACGATCACAGACAGGGTGCCTGATCCGCCATTGGAGCTGAAGATACGGTGATGGCTGGGATCATAGGCGGCGGAGTCCGTGCCCATGCCGATGGGCAGCGCCGCGACAAGGACGCCGGTATCGGCATTCATCACCATAAGCTTGCCGTTGGCGCAGCTGGAAAAGACCCGCCGGCCAGGCCCGTCCACTGCCAACCCGTGCGGACTGGTGCAGCCGGTCATGGGCCAATGCGCCGTGACTTTGTTGGTCTTGGTGTCGATGGCGGCAAGCTGGCCCTTGTCTTCGATATTGGCATAGACATGGCCGCGCCCGTCAGCGGCGGCATATTCGGGCTTGCCATCCAGATTGATGTTGGTGATCAGCGCGTTCTTGGCGGGATCGATCACGCTGGCGCTGCCCGCATCGCCATTCATGGTGAAGACATGGCCGCTGCTGGGATCGAACGTCATGCCATCGGTGTCTTCCGGCGTGGTGACTTTGCCCAGGGGTTTGAAAGTTTTCACATCGAACGCCGTAACCGAAGGGTCCTTGCCGCTATCGGCAAAGGCGCGGCCGGAAGCAGATGCGACGGCTGTGCCATGCGCCCCGTTCAGGCCCGTAAAGTGACCGATGATGGCGCCGCTGTTGGCATCCACAATGGTGGTTTCGGTGGAATGGCCGATATAAACCCGGTCCATACTGGAATCGTAAACCACATAGTCCCAATTGTCGGGCGCGCCGATCGGCACGGTTTTGGTGACGGTATATTGGGGCGCGGGCTGGGCGATGGCGGTCCCCGCCAGCAGCGTCAGACTCAAAATCATGCAGCTTTTTATCAGACGCATATTTTCCTCCCGGTTTTGAAGGAACTTATGGATGTCTCTGTAAAGAATCTTGCCAAATGGGCCGTATTGGCAATTTGTATATATCCGCGTCAGCCGGTCTCGGGCGCAAAGCGGATGGTGATGGAAAATCCGCTGTTTTCCACCGGTGCTGTTGTCATTTTGGCGTCATGCAGTTCGGCGATGGCGCTCACCAGCGCCAGTCCCAGGCCATAGCCGGGGCGTGAACGGCTGGCTTCGCGCCGGTACAGCGGCTGGAAAAGCCGTACATGCTCTTCCGGCGGCACGCCCGGTCCATTGTCGCTGACGCTGACCAAAACCGCATAGTGTTCGCCGCGCAGGCTCAGGGTGATGCTGGTGCCTTGCGGGGTATGAACAATGGCGTTTTCGATCAGGTTGGAAAAAAGCTGCACCAGCAATTCCCGGTCGCCGCGGATAAAAGCGGTCCCCTCAATGGAAAGCGTCAATGTATGGCCGGCATCGTCCGCCACCGGCCCGAACATCTCACGCAGGTTATGGAGCATTTCGGCCAGATCCACCCGGGCAAACGCGGCGCGCCGGGCGCCACCCTCGATCTGGGCGATGCGCAGCAGGGCGGCGAAAAGAGCCAGGATCGCGTCCGAAGTGGCAATGGCCGCTTCCAGAGCCTTATCATACTGCTCCGGTGCAGCCGCGGTGAGCCGTGCATGTTCCAGCCGGTGCCGCAAATGGGTGACGGGGGTGCGCAAATCATGCGCGATGTCGTTGGTGACCTGCCGCACATTTTCCATCAACCCGGCGATGCGGTCCAGCATGGCGTTGATGGCCTGGGACAGACGGTCCAACTCATACTGGGTGCCGCGCACCGGCACGCGCGCGCTCAGATTGCCCTGCATGATGGCGCCGCAGGCGCGTGTGATGGCGTCGGCGCGGCTTAGAAAACTGCGGCTGACCAATATGCCGGCCAGAATCGCCAGCAGCACGGCGCCGGCGAAAACCCAGATCAGCATCGCCAAGATGTGCCGGCGCGCCTGTGCGGCATTGAAGGTATCGCTGCCGGAAAAAACATAAAGACCGGGCGCGATATATGTGGCCACGCCCAGAATCTGGTGCCCAGGCCCGGCGGCGGGATTGGGCAGGGTCAGGATGCCGGTGCGCTCTCGCATGGTGGCCAGATTGCCGGCCAGGCGCTGCCGGTTTCTTTGCAGCAAAAGATAGTCTGAACCGCCCGGCGCGCTCATGCGCTGGCCGATCACTTCGCGTGCTTCATCCAGGCCTTCATTTTTGTAGCCGTCGCTGACGGCGGCGATGTCGGCATTGGCGAACTGGACGATCTGACCGCGAAATTCCTGATCCACAATCAACAGAACGGCCACGGTCATCGCCGCCGCTGAAAGCACGAAAATCGCGGCGAAGATGGCCGAGATACGAAAGCCTTCAGTGTGAAAAAGCCTAATCCGCACGGAGAATATAGCCCGTGCCCCGGATGGTATGGATCAGGTCCCTGGCGCCGGGCCGGTCCAGCTTGGCGCGCAGCCGGCTCATATGCGTTTCCACGATATTGGTGCGCGGGTCGAAATTCAGTTTCCAGACATGTTCCAGCAGCATGGTGCGGGTGACGGCGCGGCCGGCATTGCGCATCAGATATTCCAGCAGGCGAAATTCCTGGGCCTGCAGGTCAATGGCTTGTTCGCCGCGATGCACCGTGCGCGCGATCAAATCCATTTCCAGATCCGCCACCACAAGTTTGGCCTGCGCCGCCCGGCCATTGATTTCGGCCCGCCGCGCCATGGCATTCACCCGCGCCAGCAGTTCGGCAAAGGC
>CAIXUE010000166.1 GCA_903922545.1 uncultured Alphaproteobacteria bacterium
CCCGCCGGTCAATCACCAAGCATCTGATAATAAAAGGATTTATGTGAGCCCCGCCCGGTCAAAATCCGAGTTTCGCGCTATGCCAATAACGCGTACCTGCCCATGCCCGATATAATCCTTCCCGGCTCGGCCGGCCGCATCGAAGCCCGCTATCAGCGCCACAAGAACCCGGGCGCTCCCATGGCGCTGGTGCTCCACCCTCATCCCCAGTTTGGGGGCACCATGAACAACCCCCTGGTCTATGACCTGTTTCACATGTTCCACGGGCTGGGCTGCACCACGGTGCGCTTCAATTTCCGCGGCGTGGGCCGCAGCCAGGGCGCGTTTGACAATGGCTCGGGCGAATTGTCCGACGCCGCCGCGGTGCTGGACTGGATGAACACGCTTTATCCCAATCCGTCGAATGTCTGGGTGTGCGGCATTTCCTTCGGCGCCTGGATCGGCATGCAGCTTCTGATGCGCCGGCCCGAAATCACCGGCTTTGTTTCCATCGCCCCGCCGGCCAGCATGTATGACTTCGCCTTCCTGGCGCCCTGCCCCGCTTCCGGGCTGATCGTGCATGGCACGCGTGACAATGTGGTGCCTGAGCCGGATGTGCAGAAGCTGGTTGACCGCCTGACGGCCCAGAAGGGCATCAAGATCACCTATGAGAAGATCGACGGCGCCAATCACTTCTTCGACAAGCGCGAAGCCGATGTGGTGGAGACGGTGAAGGATTATGTCTCCAACATGATGTCGAAGCCCCGCGAGGGTCGTTAAGCCTTGCGGTGATATTTGCCGCCCGTCATGGGCTGTTTCACGCCCGTCGTGGTGGGAAGTGACAGCGGCAGACCTTTCTTCGCCCGCATCGCCAGATAGGCAAACGCCTCTGCCTCCATCGCATCGCCGTTCCAGCCGGCCTCTTCCGCCGCGATCACCGGCGCATTGACCCGCGCTTTCAGCATCGCCATCAGCGTTTTGTTGTGCCGTCCACCGCCGCACACAATCCAGGTTTCCGCAGGTTCCGGAAAATATTCCCGCGCCCGGGCGATGGAAGCAGCGGTGAAAGCGGTGAGCGTCGCCGCGCCATCGGCGGGCGACAGGTCTCTCACCGCCCCCATGCCGAAATCCATCCGATCAAGTGATTTGGGCGGCGCGCGCTCAAAAAAGGCATTGCCCAGCATGGTATCCAGCGCAGGCTGGTTGATCTTGCCGGTGGCGGCGAAAGCGCCATCTTCATCCACCGGCTTGCCGCTATGGCCCTGCATCCAGTCGTCAATCGGCGCATTGCCCGGGCCGGTATCGAACGCCAACACCGTATCGCCGCTTATATAAGTGACATTGGCGACACCCCCGATATTCACCATCACCACCGGGCCGGCCAGCTTCGCCTTGCGGGTCAGCGCGGCATGATACAGCGGCACCAGCGGCGCGCCCTGGCCGCCCGCCTTCACATCGGCGCTGCGAAAATCATTGACCACATCGATCCCGGTCAGCCGTGCCAGCAGCGCACCATCGCCGATCTGCCAGGTCCAGTGCCGTTCCGGCCGGTGCAGAATGGTCTGGCCGTGAAAGCCGAGCAGGGCGATCTGATCCGCCGCCAGCCCGGCCTTGTCCAGCAGCGCTCTCACCGCCTCGGCATGGGCCTGCGTCAAACGTCTTTCGGCGTCGCGGATGACATGGGGAACGGGCGCACCCTGCGCCACCTGCCGGGCGGCCTCCAGCGCCGCGCGCAGCAGGGCACGCGTTTCATCGTCATAGGCGATGGTCAGGGCAGGCCCCGGCACGGCGATATCGCCGCCATCGGTGTCCAAAAGGGCGGCATCCACCCCGTCCAACGAGGTGCCGCTCATCAAGCCAATGACTTTCGAAATTTCCGCCACTTGTGCTATGCCGCCAGCTTGCCGAAGCAGAGTCTATAGCATGCCAGCCGCGCCCGCCTTCCAGTCTGATTTCCTCCGCACCTTTGTGGCGCGCGGGGCTTTTTACGCCTGTTCCGAGCCGGCGGCAGAACTGGACGGATTGTTCGCAAAGGAACGCGTCCCCGCCTATATCGGCTTCGACTGCACCGGCAAGTCG
>CAIXUE010000167.1 GCA_903922545.1 uncultured Alphaproteobacteria bacterium
CGCTTCCAAGGGCATCGGGGCCGCCATCGCCAGGGCATTCGGCGCCGCGGGCGCGCAAGTTGTGGTCAATTACGCCTCCGACAAGGTGGGCGCCTACAAGGTGGTGGCCGACATCACCAAGGCGGGCGGCAAGGCCGTGGCCGTTCAGGCCGATCTTTCCAAGCCATCTGACATCACTCGCCTCTTTGCCGAGGCGCAGAAGAATTTCGGCAAGCTCGACGTCCTGGTCAACAATGCCGGCGTCTTCAAATTTGGCCCCCTGGCCGAAGTTGAGCCGGCCGAATTTCACCGCCAGTTTGACACCAATGTGCTGGGGCCGATTTTGGCCTCTCGTGAAGCCGCGCGCTATTTCAGCGATGCCGGCGGCAATATCATCAATGTCTCGTCCGTGGTCAGCGAGGCGGCTATTGCCGGCTCAGTGGTCTATTCCGCCACCAAGGGCGCGCTGGACGCCGTCACCCGCGTGCTGGCGCGCGAGCTTGGTTCCCGCAAGATCCGCGTCAACACACTGGCGCCCGGCATGATCGAAACCGAAGGCACCCATACCGCCGGTTTCATCGGCAGCGATTTTCAGAAAGCCGCTGAAGCCTCCACACCGCTGGGCCGCATCGGCCAGCCGGACGACGTGGCCCGCGTGGCGCTGTTCCTGGCCTCGGGCGATTCCGGCTGGGTGACGGGCGAACGCATCACGGTTGCGGGCGGCAACCAGCTTTAAGCTTTGGCGCGCGGCGTGAATGCACGCCGCGCGCTTTTTCTATAGCGACTTGATGAGAGCCATCGCCGCCGCCGGATTGCGCGCCTTGGCGCCGCTGATCACAAAGGCAAACACATCGCGCTTCTTTTTGGCCGCGGGCTTGGCCAAAAGCTTGGGCGCGGGCGCCGAGGCGCCGCCTTCCCAATCCTTGAGCCGCTCCGCCCAGGTGGCGATCATTTTCTTGCTGTAACCCAGCTTTTCTTTTTCCACCGTGCCCATCAGGCGCGCATAAACAAAATCCGCCGTCACATCCAGGATGGTGGGGAATTCGCCGTCCGCAGCGGTGATCAGCGCCACGCCATATTTGCGGCACAGCGCGACAAACTCTGCACAGGCGAAACTGTCATGCCGCACTTCCACGGCATGGCGCAGCATCACCCCGTCATGGCTCTTGGGCAGCAGCTTCAGAAACGCCTCGAAGTCCTGGGCATCGAATTTCTTGGTCGCCATGAACTGCCAGTTGAGCGGCCCCAGCTTTTTCTTCAGCCGCGTGATGCCGCTTTCCACGAATTTCTCGATGGAGGGACCGGATTCCGCCAGCACCCGCCGGTTGGTGGCAAAGCGCGGCCCTTTCAGGGTGAAGACAAACCCCTCCGGCGTTTCATCATGCCAGCGGGCAAAGCTTTCCGGCTTCTGTGAGCCGTAATAGGTGCCATTGATCTCGATAGCCGTCAGCTGGCGGCTGGCATATTCCAGTTCCAGCTTCTGACTGAGACCTTTCGGGTAAAAGTTGTTGCGCCATTCGTCAAAAACCCAGCCACCGACACCGACATAAATACTCATTCGCCAAACCCGCCAAAAATATCGTTGAGCGCCTTGCCCGAGGCGGCGCTGGCAAGCCCTTCAAACGATCCGTCCCGCATCTGCTGGGCCGCTTTCTGCATCGCCGCCCAGGCCACCCGCGCCAGCCCCCCGCCCACGCTGATCCGCCGCACGCCCAATTCCGCCAGTTCGGCGACGCTGAGACCCGGCCCCATCATCAAAACATTCACCGGCCTGGGCGCCACCGCCCGCACCATGGCGGCAATATCCTCGCGCCGTTTCACGCCCGGCGCATAGAGACAATCAGCGCCCGCTTGCGCAAACGCCACCAGCCGGTCAATCGCCGGCGTGACGGCGGCCGGATCGCTGAGCAGCCCTTCGGTGCGCGCCACCAACACAACGTCCAGCCCCGTGCGGTCAATCGCCATGCGCGCGGCGCGCACCCGCTCCACCGCGGTGTTGAAATCATAAAGCCCCGGTCCGTCGATCTTCATATCCTCGATGGACAGGCCCGCCACCCCGGTTTCAATCGCCAGGCCCACATTGGTCACCAGCTCTTCCGGCTCTGCCGCGAAACCGGATTCAAAATCGGCGTTGACCGGCAGATCCACCGCGGCGCAAAGCTGCGTCAGATGCGCCAGCACGCCTTCCAGCGTCACGGCATAATCAGGCCGCCCGTTCGACCAGGCATGGCCCGAACTGGTAGAAGCCAGGGCGGAAAATCCCATATACTGCAGCATGCGGGCGCTGCCCACGTCCCAGGGATTGGGCAGCACAAAACAGCCACTGGCATGCAGGGCACGAAAGGCGGCGCGTTTTTGGGCGGTGCTTGTCATGTCACCTCAGAATAGCGAGAAAAGCTTTGGCGCGGGACTGTCAATTTCCCCGTTTGACTATATCAAAAGAGTTTTTCGTAAATCTCCGGCTTGAAGCCGGCAACGATCTTCGTATTTTTCTCCACTAACGGCCTTTTGATCATGGAAGGCTGCGCCAGCATCAGGGTAATGGCTTTTTTCCCAGTGAGATTTTCCTTGTCGGCATCTGCAAGTTTCTTGAACGTGGTCCCGGCGCGGTTAAGGACCGCTTCCCAGCCCAGCGCCGTCACCCATTTTTCCAATTTGGCCCGGTCAACGCCTTCTTTCTTGTAGTCATGGAAGACATATTCAATCTTGTGTTTGTCCAGCCAAGCAAAAGCCTTCTTCATCGTGTCGCAATTCTTGATGCCATAGATCGCCGTCATCACATCCCGCATGAAAAGGAGCCAGCATGACTCATATCGCCCATGACATCGGTGTCGCCAGCCAAATCGGCAGCTATAGCGATGGCATTGAAACGGCCTCTGGCCTGCGCTGGCTGCATACCGCGGGGACGCCGGGGCTGGGGCCTCAGCGCGACTTGCCGCCGGATATCGAAGGCCAGGCGGAACTGGCCTGGAAGCACATCCTCACCTTGCTGGAACGGGCCAATATGGGGGTGGAGGACCTGGTCAAGGTCACCCAATATCTCACCCGCGCCGAGGATATTCCGGCTTACGTCAAAATCCGCAAGCGCGTGCTGGGCGAGGTCAAGCCTGCCTTCATGCTGCTGGTGGTGCCGGCCCTTATCTGGCCGGAGGTGCTGCTGGAAATCGAGATTATCGCGGCAAAGGCTTAATCGCCCGCCGGCAGCATGCGCTGCAGCACCGTGTCATGCCTGACGAACTGGTGGTAAAGCGCGCCCGCCACATGCAGGCCGATCACGCCTGCCAGAACATACAACAGCCAGTCGTGAATATCGCCGGCTTCATGGCCCCAGCGCGCGCCTTTCTCGGCAATGGACGGCAGCGTCACAAGCCCAAAAAGCCTGACATCCCAGCCCCGCGCATTGGCCGCCGCCCAGCCCAGAAACACCATCACAAACATCAGAATATAAAGCAGCCAATGCGTCGCTGAAGCCAGCACCCGTTGCCAGGCCGGCGTGCTGGACAGCAGCGGCACCGGATGCGCCAGCCGCCACAGCAGCCGGATAACAATAAAAAACAGGATCGCCGCCCCGATCGACAGGTGCCACGCCACCCAGCCTTCATCCGGCGTCTTGCGGCCGATATGCGGCATGATCGAGCCAACGGCATACTGCGCCGCCAAAAGCAGGAACACGATCCAGTGCAGCCCCTTGCTGACCGGATCATAGCCGCGCGCCGAATTCGCCATCCTTGCCCCCTTATTCCGTGAACAGGCCGTGCGGCCCGTCCAGGTCGGTCATGAACATCAGCTTGACGGTCAGCGCGTCGGAGGCTGGCGTCAATCCGAAACCCACCCCGGTCTCGATCGATATGGGATCGGCGTTGTAATCCGCCGTGGCCCAGATTTCGTGAAACTGGTCGCGCCCCGGCAAAAAGCCGCGCAGCTGGCCAAAGCCGTCATATTCTTCCGCCGCGATGGTCCAGGTCTCGTTGATTTTGTAATCAAGCCGCGTCGCCGGATTGAATTCCAGCCCGGCAATGCCGCCCTTATAGTCATTGTCCACGATGGGATTGAAGGTAAAGCTCCAGCGATTGTCATCGCCAAAGCGCCAGCCGAGGATGGGACGGATCTCGCCGCTATGGGTGGCGTCTTCCCAGTATTTCTGGTTCCAGCTGAATTCGAAATTCACGCCGTAATAGAAATCCTTGTTCTCATTGTCCGGCTGCACGAACAAGGCGCGCAGCTTGAAGCCGTTAAAGGTCAGCCCATGCGCGGGCGTGTCGGCATAAAGCGGCAGATACAGCCCCGCCTCGAACCAGTCCGTCACGCCATAGGCCCATTCGGTCACGCTGCTATAGGCGTGGTTGTCGATCAGCGCGCCGGGAAAATCCGGCGTCTTCAGGCCGTGCGGCGTGTAATTGTTGTGCCAGGTCACACCGAACACGCCCACCGGCTCGATATCGCCGGTATAGACCTGAATTTCATCGGTCGGGGTCGCCAGCGCGGCGCCCGCGCTTCCCAACAGCAGCACGGCGCATAACGCAAGATGGGCGCGGATCATGATTCTTCCCCCTTTTATAAATCTCTAGCGCGGCGAGGGGAGCGGTTCACGCGCGATCATTGCAAGTAATTTGCACTCGCCTTGCAAGTCATACGCAATCGCTAGATGCGCTGCGTTTTACGCGCAAATCACACGTGTGCGCTTTGCCGATTGGGAAGAATCAATCTGGTTAGAGAGCCCAGGTGCCTTTGGCCGCGCCGGCAGGCTGCATCATCCGCGACACCCGGTCGATCAGCATCTTGCCGTCAAAGGGCTTGGCCAGATAACCATTGGCGCCCAGGTCCACGGCGCGCTTCACATCAGCGGCGGAATGGCGGGCCGTCAGCATCAGCACCGGCAAACGGCGATTGAGCCGCCGAAGCGTCTCCAGAACTTCAAAGCCGTCCATTTGCGGCAGGCCGATATCCAGGATCAGCCCGTCCGGATTGGCGATGCGAACCTGCTCCAGCGCCTCGGCGCCATTGCGCGCGGGGATCGCCTGATAGCCGGCGACATCCAGGCGAACCGACACCAGTTCCATCACGGCCTCGTCATCCTCGGCCACGACAATTCTTTTCTTCCCATTATGCGACATCGCGGCGCCCCTCCTGGCCTGCACCTTCATTGATTATTTTTGTCACGCTCGCCTGCAGGTGCGACAGCTTCAGCGGCTTGGCAAGCGCCCCATCGAATCCTTCGCCGACCAGCGCATCCAGATTTCCCCGCTCGCCTTCCGCCGTAAAGGCCAGGATCGGGCAATGCCCGCCCTTGCCCGCGCGAATGGTTTGCATGGCTTTGGTACCGCCCATGCCCGGCATGCGAATATCCATCAGGATAATGTCAAACTGGAAATCGGCCGCAAGCTGCACCGCCCGCTCGCCATTTTCGGCCAGCACCACATGCACGCCCAATTCTTCCAGCGCCACGCGCACAAATATCCGGTTGGCTTCATTGTCATCCACCACCAGCGCACTGCGGCCTGCGATATCGCGCGCTGCCTTGGGCCCTGCGGCAACCGCCACCTTGGCTTCCGCCAGGGCTGCGGGAATCTCGAACCAGAAGGTCGAACCCTGGCCACGCTCCGACGTCACGCCGATCTTGCCCTGCATGGCTTCGACCAGGCCCTTGCAGATGGCCAGGCCCAGGCCTGTGCCGCCATGGCGCTTGCCCAGCGAACTGTCCAGCTGCGAGAATCTTTCAAAAAGGCGCTGCAACTGGTCCGCCGCCATGCCTTCGCCCGTATCCACCACTTTGCAACACAGCCGGTTGAGCGCGCCGGAATTTGCTTCGCCGGTATAAGCCAGCTCCAGCCGCACCGATCCCTTTTCGGTGAATTTGATGGCATTGCCGATCAGGTTGGTGAAAATCTGGCGCAGCCGCTGGGAATCCACCAGCGCCACCGCATCCTTGCCCCAATCAGAGCAGATCAATTCCAACCGAAGCCCCTTGGCCGCCGCCTGAATGTTGAGCAGCTCGAACACCTCGCCGCCCAACTGGGCGACATTGGTGGCTTCGGGCGACAGGATGATCTGCCCGCTTTCCAGCTTGGAATAATCCAGAATGTCGTTGATCAGCGCCAGCAGCGCGCGCCCGCCATTGCGAACCC
>CAIXUE010000168.1 GCA_903922545.1 uncultured Alphaproteobacteria bacterium
CCTCAGTGTATTGTCCGCACGGCCGTCTGCGAAAAGCAAAATATTCTTGAACCTCTGCCGCAAGAATGGCGACAGGACGCGCGAGACAGTATGTCCTTTGTTGAATGTCTGGAATGCCACCAGCAAGTCGGGAAACTGCTGAAATTGTCCGGCAGCATCGCGCAGTGCCCGCACATGTTTTTTCACACCGCCGCTTTTTATTCTGCTCACTAACGCAAGCTTTTCGGCGGTCACCCGTCGTGCAACTTTATTGAGAATGTCAAGGAGCGTCATGATATTGATCCGCAGTCCATCCGTGGGCATCGCACATTCCATCGATTTTGTCACTTGGCGTAGCCGGACCCTTGGCAGGGCGGCATACGGAGGCTAAAAGCGGGCGTAAGCCCGTATCTGAATCGTGCGAGACACCATGTCCAGGTTTATCGTCGTCACGCCGGTGTTCAATGGCCGCCGCTTCATCGGCGAGACGCTGCTGTCCGTCGATCGCCAGAGTTGTCCCGATTGGCGGCATATCGTGGTCGATGGCGGTTCGCGTGACGGCACCGTCGAACTGGTGGAACAATCCGCCGCCGCCGAACCCCGCCGCAAGCTGATCCAGGGCACGGACCGCGGCATCTATGACGCGATCTTCAAAGGCTTTGAATCCGCCGATGCCCAGCCGGACGACATCCTGCTCTGGATCAATGCCGACGATATGCTGGCGCCCTGGGCCTTCACCACCATGGCGGCGGCGTTCGCGAGCGGTGCCGACTGGGTCACTGCCCTGCCGGGCCAATGGGACGAGGCGGGACGGCTGACTCATATCGTGCCCAGCGCCTGGTATCCGCGGGCGTTGCTGCGCGCCGGCCTGTTTCATGGCCGCGCCCTGGGCTGGCCGCAACAGGAATCCACTTTCTTTACCCGGCGGCTGCTGGCGCACGCCGACCCGGCGCTGATCGCGCGCGTTCGCGGCATGAAATATGCCGGCGACTTCGCGCTGTGGCGCGAATTCGCCCGCCACGCCGATCTAGTGGCGCTGACCACCGTGATCAGTGGTTTCCGGTTGCATGGCGCGAACGCCTCGGCGGCGCAGGATGGTTATTTCGCGGAAGCCGCCGGCGCCGGCGCCATGTTCCCACCGCGTGCGTTGGCAGCGATGATGCGCGCCGGTTACCGGCTGGCCGCGCTATGGGTGACTTACAATCGCGCCCGCGGGATCGCCCGGGCAGAGGACAGGCGCGTGCGCAACGCGCCCTGAGTTCAGCCGCAATGGGCCTGGAGCCGGCCGATGACGCGGTCCTGCTGTGCCTCCGTCATGGCGGCAAACATCGGAATGGACAAAGTGCGGCTGTAATAGGCTTCGGCCTGCGGAAAATCGCCCGGCTTGAAACCCAGCTTTCGATAATAGGGCTGAAGATGCACGGGAATATAATGCACATTGACGCCGATGTCGTCGGCGCGCAGGGCCGCGAACAGCGCGGCGCGGCTGATCGCGGCGTTCTCTTTCAGCTGAATCACATAAAGATGCCAGGCCGAACGGGCATCGGCGCAGGCGCGCGGCAAGACTAGGGGCAACGCCGCCAGATTTGCGTCATAGCGCGCGGCCAGGACTTGCCGCCGCGCCACCCAATCCTC
>CAIXUE010000169.1 GCA_903922545.1 uncultured Alphaproteobacteria bacterium
CCGCCCGCTCTGGCTGGCCAATGCGCTGGCGGCGATTGACAGTTCCGCCCAGCGGATCGACAACCCCTCCGCCGACGCCAACCCCGCCACCGCGCATATGTTCATCATCAATCCTCTTCACGGTGGTTTCTCGGGCCTCTTCGCCAGCCATCCTTCCACCCAGGAACGCATCGCACGCCTGCGCGCCATGGCGGGTGAAACAGCAGAAACCGCAGCCGGCCCCTGGGCATGAGCAACGACGCTGGCTTGCCCGCGCGCAAGGCAGCGCTCCATCTTCTCTCCGGTGTGCTACGGCAAAAGCGGCCGCTGGATGCATTGCTCGACAGTCTGAAAAATCTTGCGCCGCGCGATGCGGGTTTTGCCCGCGCTTTGGCCAGCAGCGCTTTGCGCCATTTCGGTGAGCTGGACGCGACGCTGCGTCATTTCGTGCCCAAGCCGCTGGCGCCGCACAAGGCAGGTCCGGCGATGGAAATTCTTCTGCTGGGCGCGGCTGAACTTTTGATCCTCAAAGGCGCGGCCCATGCCGGCGTGGATGGGGCCAACCGGCTGGCGGCAGCCGACAACAAGGCGGTGCATTTCAAGCCGCTGATCAATGCCGTGCTGCGCCGTGTGGCCCAGGAAGGCGAAGCGGTGCGCGCCAAGCTGGATGCGCCGCGCCTCAACACACCTGACTGGATGTGGCAACGCTGGGCCGCGCAGTATGGCGAAGAGACAACACGCGCCATCGCCATCGCCCATCAAAGCGAAGCGCCGCTGTACATCACGCTGAAAAATTCCACCACGGCTTATCCGGAAAGCACGCCGCTGTTCGGCGCCTCGCGCCGCCTGCCGCAATCTGGCCGGGTGGAAGAGTTGCCCGGATTTTCCGATGGTCAATGGTGGGTGCAGGACGCAGCTGCCACGCTGCCCGTCATTCTGCTGGGCGATGTCAAAGGCAAAAAAGTGATCGACCTTTGCGCCGCGCCCGGCGGCAAGACCATGCAGCTGGCCTCATTGGGTGCTGAGGTCACGGCGCTGGACAATGAAGCATCGCGGCTGGAACGGGTGCGCGAAAATCTGGCTCGCACGAACCTGACCGCCACGCTGATTGAAGCCGATGCGCGTGATTACAAATCTTCCGCGCCTTTTGTGCTGATTGACGCGCCCTGCACCGCCACCGGCACCATCCGCCGCCATCCCGATTTGCCCTGGATCAAGCAGGCTGGTGATGTTACCGCCCGCGCCCCGCTGGCCTATGAAATTCTGGAAAATGGCGCGTCCATGCTCGAGCCGGGCGGCACTTTGGTCTTTGCCGTCTGTTCGCTGGAACAGGAAGAAGGCGAAGAACAGATCGATGCGTTTCTTTATGCCCATCCGGAATTTGCCCGCGCGCCAATCGCGGCTGACGAAATCTTCGGTCATGGCGAATGGATCACGCCCAAGGGCGATCTGCAGACCCTGCCCTGTCACTTGCGCGAACAGGGCGGCATGGATGGATTTTTCGCGGCGCGGTTACGGCGTTTACAGACGGCCTAACGCATAGGCGATGGCAAGATAAATCTTGCCCGTATCCGCCGAGAGAATGGTCGAGGTCAAAAGCCCGCCGCCATCGCCTTCCCGCGCTTTGTTCAACAAGGATTCAAATTCGCTGAGATAGGCTTCCGCCGCTTCATGAAAGCGCGTGTCTTCACGATACAGCGTGGTGATGCGGTCAATCGCGGCATCGTCAATCGCCCCCGCCAGCTTGCGCGCAAACACGGCGCGGTCGCCGCTCAGATACCGCTTCCATTCTTCATCGCCCGGCGCGGCATCGACCACAATCGCTTCCAGATCCACCGCCATATCGGCCAGCGCCAGCTGCAGCGCGCCCAAGGCCGCGGTGCTGCCGGGCTGAAGCTGGGCCGGATTGTTGGTTTCCACCGCCGCCAGCAGCGTCTTCATTTCCCAGCTTTTGCCCGTGCTGGGCGTCATGCCGGCCGCCTCGCGCAGATCACGCTTGGGCCGCTGGGTCAGTTTGCGCGCCAACCCTTTAAGGCCTTCGGCTTCGGGCTCCGGCGGCGGCGCGGAAGGCCGCGCCCCGCGCGCATGAATGGTGGAAAGGGTGCGCGCCGACAGATCCAGTATCTGGTCGGTTTCCTGCTGCACCATATGGCGCACCCGCTGCGCCTCACCCTGCGCCACGACAGGAAGGCGCACCAGATGGCGCTCCACTTCCTCGATCGCCTTGGCAAGGCCGTTGCGAATCTGTGCCGCCTCGGCCGACATTTCGCCCGCCGCCCGCAGCAGCTTTTCACATTCCGCCATCGCCTCGCCCACCAGCGATTTGGCATCATGCTTGGCCTGGGCGGCGCTTTCGCCGATGAGGGTCTGCGCGCCGGTGCCCGCATCGCGCAGGCTGGTGATGAGGGTGGTCAGCACCGTGTTGGCGGAATCGCTGACATCCTTCAGCCGCTCCGCTTCGCGCGAGAAAGCGCCGGTCAGCTGACTGGCCCTGCTGGCGGCATTGGCCATGATCAGTTCCAGATGCCGCTCCGCATCGCCGGTGACCATTTCAAAGCGCTTGGCTTCGCCGCCCAGGGAATTGATCGCCTGTTCCATGCCCGAACGCTGCTGCGCCAGCGCGCCTTCGAACAAGGCGCTGTCTTCTTTCAGCTTGCCCAGCAGATCGTTCATCTGCGAGCGGTGCTTTTCCTGCCGCGCCAGCACAAACTCGGCGCGCGCCAAAGCGGCGTCCGAAACCTGTTCGATTTTCTTGGCCTGGTTGTCCAGCTCCACCGCCGCCTGATGCGGCGCATCCGCCGCCGCCTGCGCCGCCGAGCGGAAACCCGCCGCCTGCACATCCAGCGACTGGCTCGCCATCTTCAGCGCGCCTTCTGCTGTTTCGATACTGGCGCGCAATTGCGCCGTGCGGCCGGCCACGGTTTCCGAAGCGCGGCTGGCGGAATCGGTCAGAAGATCGCCCAGGGTTTCCAGCCTGCGGCTTTCCTGGGTCAGGCGCGCGGCAATCGCTTCGCCGCGCACTTCGGCACGGGCGCCAGCTTCATCCAGCGCGGCCACCTGATTTTCCAAGGACGTTTCCAGCGCGCGCAGCCGCGCAAAGGCGCCGTCCAGGCCCGCATTCAATCCATCCAGTTCGCGGCGCACGGCACGGCCCAGCTTGGCGGCGCTGCGCGCGGCGGTGTCGTCGGCGGTGAAAAGATGTTCGGCGGCCGCCTGCAATGCTTCGGCGGTGCGGCCCATCTGGCTGGCGCGGGCAAAGGCCGCGGCAATGGCGATGAACAAAGCCGGCGGCAAGATCATCGCGCCGGTGAACAGCGCCAGCTGTTGAAGATCGAGGGCGGCCAGACCCTGCGGCCCGAAATAGCCCCACAGATAGGCCCCCCACACACCCACCCAGAAAGCGGAAAGCAGCATGGCGGCATAAAGCGGCCACTTGGGAAAACGGGCAGAGCTGCGGCTAACCGGGCGCGCGGAAACCTGCGGCTCGGGACTTTCCGAGACATTGGCCGGCTTCAGCATAACCGGTTGATTTTTCTCGAAATTCCGCGCCATGGCCTGACCTTTGGACACCTAACCTTATGGTAAATCCGGCCAAATAGGAAGGCGGGGCCGGTTTTAACGCCGCCTTAGCGGCCTTGGGCGGACAATGCCCCCGCGTCTGAACACCGGATAAAGCCTTGTCCAATCCCATCGATCTTGACCATCTGGCCCGCTACACCGGCGGCGAAAAAGCGCTGAACTCTGAAATTCTGCGCCTGTTCGATTCCCAGGTGACCGACATGGTCGGCCAGCTTGACGTCCTGATCGCGCAGCGCGACGCCAAGCGTTGGCGCGAGATCGCCCACACCATCAAGGGCGCGGCCCGCGGCGTTGGCGCATTTGAAATGGGCGAAGCGGCAGCGGCGGCTGACCCGGTTGATCCGGCCAATGAAGAGCGCGCCAAGGCCGCGATCAAAACACTGGAAAAAGAAGCGCAGCTGGTGCGCGGCTTCATCCAGAATTATCTGGCAGCCTAAATCTTCTTGTCGAATGCCTGAAGCTCATGCCGGATCGATTGCTCGATAAGCGTGCGCCACACCGGCTCGGCAATAGACGCTGACAGGCCCGCCTCTTTGGCCGCCGCCAGCACCTTGGCCACCACATCCTTGATCCGCATGTCGTCGCGCACCGTGTCCCGGTCGCTTTTCAGCACCGCGGCCCGCTCGATATAAAGCTGGCGACGGGCCAGCAGGCGCACCAGTTGCTGGTCCAGGGCATCAATTGCCTGGCGCAATTCC
>CAIXUE010000170.1 GCA_903922545.1 uncultured Alphaproteobacteria bacterium
GATTTTCAGCCCAGCCGATGGCTTTCTTTGGAAAAATAGGGAACTCAACCCGCTTATAAAGTGTTGCGTGAATGGCGTGCCGCGATTTTCGCGAGCGCGCTTTTTCGTATTTGAGGCCGCATGTTTCTTTATCGACCGGATCCGTCATCCCCAAACGCACCATCCAACAGGCCCCTCATGCTGATCAAGGGCGGTTACAATCTGGCATATGAGTGCCCGGACTATACCCCGATGGTGCTAACCATCCATATCCGGCCGGAAGAGACCATCAATCTGGTCGAGCAGGAGACGTTCACCCTCGTTCCGCAGACCAGTTACACCCATTACATCGACAGCTTTGGCAACAAATGCACCCGGCTGGTCGCGCCGCCGGGCCGGTTCTCGATCTGGAACCGGTTTGTGATGGCCGATGACGGATTGCCGGAACAGCTTCCGGTCGAGGCCTATCAGCATGCGGTGCCGGAGCTGCCGGAGAACACGCTGCTTTATCTGCTGGGAAGCCGTTATTGCGACACGCAGAAACTGGCGAGCCTCGCCTGGTCCCTTTTCGGCGGATACGCGAAAGGTTGGCCGCTGGTCAAAGCCATACTCGATTACACCCATACCCGCATCCGGTTCAGTTACCCCAATGCCCGGGACGAACGGACAGCGTTCGACGCCCATGAAGAACGCACCGGCGTATGCCGCGATTACGCCCATCTGGCGATCACGCTGTGCCGGTGCATGAACATACCGGCCCGTTATTGCACCGGATATCTTGGCGACATTGGCGTGCCGGTCGATCCTGCTCCGATGGATTTCAGCGCCTGGTTTGAAGTGTATATGGGTGACCGCTGGTGGACGCTGGACGCCCGTCATAATCAACCGCGTATTGGCCGGATCGTGGTGGGCAGGGGCCGCGACGCGGCGGACGTGGCGATCAGCACGGCTTTTGGAAAGGCCACGCTGGTGGAATTCAAGGTCATTACCGAAATCTGAGTGGCGGCGTAGCGCTATCCGGCGCGCTGGTTGTCTAGAAACCGGGCTGGTCCCGGAATGCGGGTCAGCACGCCTTCGCGGATCAAAGCTTCGCTGCGCGCGCCGTCTTCAATGGCGATGCGCTCGCGGTAAAAAGCCAGCGCCTTTTGCCGGTCACCCGTTGCGACCACATCGCGTGCTTCCAGATGCAGGGTGGAACCGACATTGGTCTTGATGTCGATCTGGCCGAACCATTTGTCGGCAAAAGAACCCAGGGTGCGGTATTTCTGCCAGAACTGCTCAAAGCCGCAGCAGGTATAATGCAGGATCATGTGCGTCAGGCTGGTCAAAGGCTCGACCGGCGTGGCCGCGGGATCATCGAAAATATGCACACCGCGCGGGCGCATGCCCACAGGGTGAAGGCGCGCCGATGATTTGCCGTTGGAATAAAAGTGAAAGCGGCTGGGCTGAAGCTGCGGCGTGGCGCGCAGCAACGCCAGGCCCGCTTGCGTATTGGGCCCGGGTTTCAAAAGCGGCGGCACCTTGAACAGGTTCACCTCCCGAAAGGGATTGTGAATGTCCGCCTTCTCCGGCACGGCTTCGAAATTGAAATATTTGACGGTGCGGACATCCTGGGCATCCGCCCATTGAAAATGCTCTGCGGCGGTTTCGCCATTGGAGAAAAAAAGTTCATCGATATCGATATGCAGCAGCCAGGCCAGGCCGCGCGCCCGCGCCAGTTCCAGCGCCAGCGACGCATTGAGAACCTGGCGCGCCATGACATCACTTTGCACAAAGCGGCCCATGACGGCCATCTCGGGCAGCGTTTCCCAATGGCGGCGCAAACCGGCATCGTGCGGGATGACGGTGATGGCGGGATGGCCGGCAACACGGGCCATATCCGGATCGGCGGGATCATCGAAAAAGAGAAACAGGTGTTTGAAGCCGGCGGCCAGATGCCAGGCGATGAAGGCATCGAGCATCGGACCCGCATCGCGCAGGGTGGTGACGATGCCGGCATCAGCATGGCTGGGACGAGACATGGCTGGTTTTGAATTCCCCGAAATACGCTGGCGACCCCGGGAAGACTCGAACTTCCGGCCCTCAGTTTAGGAAACTGATGCTCTATCCTGCTGAGCTACGGGGTCGCTGAGCGTTCCATAAACCGGGACGTTGTAAAGGCCAAGACGCCGCCAACATCCGGGGGACCGGAATCACAGGATTTTGGCCTCTATCCCTGCCCCAAACGTGATTTCGTCCGCTTGCAAGCCGTACGCGAACGCACGCGGCTTGGCCGCAATTCGGCCTTGTTGCCGAATTTTTTGAGTCTTTCGGGTTCCATCGGGAAAACTTTTGTTCCTGAACCGTTGAGGTTCTAGCGGCGCCGTGTACACGCGCCATAACCCAGGAGATTCCAGATGAAAAATATCACCATGCGTACAGCCTTTACTGCGGCGCTGCTTACCGGCGCCATGGCGTTGACAGTGCCTGCCTTCGCCGCTGGCGTTGGCGGCGCGGTGGGTGGCGCGGCCGGCGCGTCCACGGGCGCCATCGGTGGCGCAGGTAGTGCCAGCGGCAACATGGGCGCGGGTATGGGTGGCGCGAGCACCTCAATGGGTGCGAACGCCGATACCGGCATGAGCACGGCCCCGGCCACCAGTGCGATGGACCATGCCAACGGCACGGCGATGGACACCACCACCAACGCCATGAACAAGACCGGCAATGACGCGGCCCAGGCCGAAAAGAAAGCGGCGCAGGTCACCACGGCCAACGCCAACGGCTCGGTCGGCGCGGCGGGCCAAAGCGCTTCGGCCAATGGCAGTACCGCGGGCATGAACAACATGGCCAACAACACCACGGCCAGCACGACCAGGAAAATGGGCCGCATGTCGGGTTCTGCCGAAGCCCGGGAAAACAAGACTGAAGCCGCCACGACCCAGCAGTTGAACAGCCAGGAATCCGCCAGCCTGTCGGGCAATGCGAACGCGTCGGCCCAGTAAGAATACCGCCGGAAGGCCCTTACGGGCCGGATGACGGAAAAACGGCTGGAAGCTTCGGCTTCCAGCCGTTTTCTTTTGCCCGGACGGGGCGTAAAACCGACTCGCCAGGGAGAAAATTAAGACATGCCGATCTATCGCGCGCCGGTCGAGGATTTCCGTTTCCTGATTCACGAATTCCTGGAGGCGGAAAAGCATCGCGACCTGCCCCAGTTTGAGGAATTGTCGCCCGACCTGATCGACGACATTCTCACCAATGCCGGAAAATTCTGCGAAGAAGTGCTGCACCCCCTGAACCAGCCGGGCGACGAAGAAGGCTGTCATTTCGAGAATGGCGTGGTGCGCACGCCCAAGGGTTTCAAGGAAGCCTATAAGGGTTACAGCGAAGCGGGTTGGGGCGGGCTTGGCGCGCCGGCCGAATTCGGCGGCGCCGACATGCCCGAAATCCTCACCATGGCGCTGGGCGAAATGGGGATGAGCGCCAACCAGTCGCTGGCCATGTATCCCATGTTGACGGCGGGCGCCTATGGCGCGCTGATCGCCACCGGCGCGGATTGGATGAAAAAGAACATTGTGCCCAAAATGGTATCGGGCGAATGGGCCGGCACCATGTGCCTGACCGAGCCGGGCTGCGGCACCGATCTGCGCCTGATGAAGACCAAAGCGGTGGAGCAGCCGGACGGCACATACAAAA
>CAIXUE010000171.1 GCA_903922545.1 uncultured Alphaproteobacteria bacterium
AATCCCGCGACGCAGCAAGAAAAACAGAAGCCGATGCCATTTCCGCAGCCAGGGCGTTGGCGCGAGCCGTGGCTTCTGCGTCCCTGCCCCAGCGTTCGGCCTGATGATCTTCGTCCTGGCGGGAGAGCTCGAAAGCCTTTGCGGCATCAAGCTTGCCGTCGCTGACGGCCAGCGCCAGCACCAGCGAGCCGGTGATGGAAGCCAGCACATGCAGCGCCGCCAGGGCGAAATCGTCATGGTCCGCCACAGCCTGGCGCAGCCGGGCCAGGCTTTGCGGCGGCTGATCGAGATGCCCCACCCCCGTGCCCACCGTGAATGTCACCCCGTAGCGCGATGCGGCCCAGTCCAGCAGCCCATCCCAGGCGGCGGCCTGGCGGGCGGCCAGGCCCGGCTCCTCGGCCCGATAGAAAAGAAGGTCATGCTCGCCAAAGCGCAGGATGGCGGTGACCACCTCATCGTGGGTAGCGGCGATGCCATCCAGCACGGTGTTGGCCAGGCGCAGCAGGGGCATGGAGACCGGAACGATATCGCCAACCTGGGCGCGCCATTCGCCGGCAACGCCATCGGCCAGGGCGCGTGTTGGCAGCAGCAACGTGGCGCGGCCAGGCGTCTTCACCGGCTTGCCATCCAGCAGAATTTGAAAACCGTGCGGTTGAGAATTCACTTCAACGGTCTTGTAGAAGCGCTTCATTTCTTTTTGATTTTGGCCGTGAAGGGATTGCGCTTGTCGTCGCTGTCAAAGCCCAAAAGCTCCCAGCTTTTGACCATATGGGGCGGCAGCGGCGCGGTGACCTGAAGCCGCTCGCCGTCAGGCCGCTGCAGGTCGATCGAGCGGGCATGAAGGTGAAGCTTGTCGGCAATGGCGCCCTTGCCGCGCGTGTCCGTGCCGCCATATTTGAAGTCGCCCACGATGGGGGTACCGATGCTGGCCAGATGGACGCGAATCTGGTGGGTGCGGCCGGTGACCGGCTTTGCCGCCACCCAGGCATATTCCGAACCGGCCTGTCCTATCACGGCATATTCGGTCAGGGCGAATTTGGCGTCGTCTTCCTCGCTCACCACCATGCGCTCGTTCTGGCCACGCACACCCTCCTTGGCCAGGGCACCCTTGATCAGGCCGTGCTTTTCCTTCGGCACACCCTTGACCAGCGCCCAGTAGATTTTGGAGGCGTCCCGGCGGGCCAGTTCGACCGACAGGCCGGCAGCGGCCTGGGCGGTGCGGGCGATCAGCAAGACCCCGGAAGTGTCGCGGTCCAGCCGGTGGACCAGCTTGGGCCGCGAAGGCTTTTCATAGGTGATCTGATCCAGCATGCCGTCCACATGCTCTTTCAGGCCCGAGCCGCCCTGGGTCGCCAGGCCTGGCGGCTTGTTGAGGACAAAAAGATGCTTGTCCATATAGAGGATCATGTCTTCCAGTTTGCGCGCGGTTTTGACCGGCTGCGCCTGCTTGGGTCTTGGTTCGGTTTTGTCGTGAAGCACCTGTGGCGGCAGGCGCATATTCTGGCCGGCGATGACGCGATCGGAAGATTTGGCGCGTTTGCCGTCCAGCCGCACTTCGCCCTTGCGGAGCAGCTTTTCCAGCCGGGCATGGGTCAGCGCCGGATAATGCCGCCGGAACCAGCGGTCCAGGCGAATGCCGTCATCGTCTTCGGCGATCTGTCTCAGCTCAGGCATAGATGGCGCGGATCAGCCACAACCCGCAGAACAGCGCGGCAATGGACAGGATTGCCGAACCGATCACATAGGCCGTCGCGGTTGCATAATCATGGCGCTCGATCAGCATGGCGCTTTCCAGGCTGAAAGTGGAAAAGGTCGTGTAGCCGCCAAGAATTCCGGTGGTGAAAAAGGCGCGCACTTCGGACGAGACGTTGAATTTCAGCGCCAGAAGCGCCGTGGTCACACCCATCAGAAAGCCGCCGCTGAGATTGACGATGAAGATGGCATAGGGAAAGGCCACGACCGGGCTTTGGATGGTTGATACCGCATAGCGCACCACCGAACCGATTGCGCCGCCCAGAGCGACAACAGCCATGATTGAAGCCTTCATTCGCCCTTCTCCCGCTTAACGCGCAGTTTTGACCAGTATTCGAGGCGCTTGGCAATCTCGCGCTCAAAACCGGTGTCTTTGGGCGTGTAAAATTGCTCGCGCGCCATGGCGTCCGGGAAATAGTTCTGGCCGGAAAAGCCGTGGCTAGCGTCATGGTCATATTGATAGCCCGCGCCATAGCCCAGGTTTTTCATCAATTTGGTGGGGGCGTTGAGAATATGGGCAGGCGGCATCAGCGAGCAATATTCCTGCGCCGCGCGTTTGGCGGCGCCCAGCGCGACATAGACCGCATTGGATTTGGGCGCGCTGGCCAGATAAAGCACGCACTGCGCCAGCGCCAACTCGCCTTCGGGTGAGCCCAGAAAATCGAACACATCCTTGGCGGCCAGCGCCTGGTGCACCGCTTCAGGATCCGCCAGGCCGATATCTTCCACCGCGGCGCGCACCAGGCGGCGGGCGATGTAAAGCGGCTGTTCGCCGCCGGCCAGCATGCGCGCCAGCCAGTAAAGCGCCGCATCGGGATCGGAGCCGCGAATGGATTTGTGCAGCGCCGAGATGATGTTGTAATGCTCTTCGCGCGATTTGTCGTATAGCGGCATGCGCCGTTGTACCGCCGCCATCAAGCCGGCGGGATCAAGAGGCGCCACGATCTTCAGGCTCGCCAGCTCTTCCACCATATTGAGCAGATAGCGGCCGTCGCCATCGGCCATGGCGCGCAAGGATGCGCGGGCGTCGGAATCGAGTTTCAGCTTTTCGCCATAATGCGCCTCGGCACGCTCAAGCAGTTTTTCCAGCGCGGCATCATCCAGCCGGCGCAGCACCAGAACCTGGCCGCGGGACAAAAGTGCGCTGTTGAGTTCAAAAGATGGATTTTCGGTGGTGGCGCCCACCAGCACGACAGTGCCGTCTTCCACCACCGGCAGAAAGGAATCCTGCTGGCTGCGGTTGAAGCGGTGAATTTCGTCAATGAAGAGCAGAGTGCCCTGCCCCATCTTTCGGCGGGCGCGCGCCGCCTCAAATGTTTTTTTCAGATCCGCCACGCCGGAGAAAACCGCCGAGAGCTGTTCGAAATGAAGTTTGAAAGCGGTGGAAAGAAGGCGGGCAATGGTCGTCTTGCCGGTGCCAGGCGGACCCCACAGAATAATGGAGTGCGGGTTTCCGGCAGCGACCATGCGGCCCAAAGGACCGTCCGCGGCCAACAGATGATCCTGTCCCACCACATCGGCAAGGCTTTTGGGACGCAGCCGGTCGGCCAGGGGCCGGGGCGCGTCCGCGGCCAGGCCGCCAGATTCAAACAGATCGCTCATGCGGGCAGTATAAAGACAAACGCCCCGGCGTGGGAACGCCGGGGCGCTTTCTTCAAAGATCAGTTTTTACAGGTGGAATTTCACGCCCACCGAGACATTGTTGCTGGTATTGCCGACATTCGTTACGCCGCCGATATTGGCATCATGGGCGTTCTGGTAGCGGTATTCGGCGAACAGCGCAGGACCGTTTGCGAGAGGAAATTCCGCCCCGCCAATGGCCTGCCAGCCCAGCACGGTGGAACCGCCATGCAGATTGCCGCTGAGATTGTCGTTGACGGCACCAATACCCGCGCCGCCATAGAAATTGACCGGCAGCGAAGCGGGGATGTGGTAGATCAGATCGGCCATCCCGCTGGACGAATTCAGGTGCGCGGTGTTGCCCGGATAGTCGGAACGGTTGAAGAAATAATCGGCATCAACCGTAAAGCCCGGCAGCATGTCGAGATCGGCGCCAACCCGGCCACCGACATTATAACCATTGCTGGCCGCAACATGTGTGGAACCCAAAGCCAGATCGGGATGGAAGCTTCCGCCGCCAAGCACCGAAACAAAGCCGCCGTCAAACATGTCAGCCTGCGCGGCGCCCGCACTCAAGATAAGAGCGGAAAGAGCAAACAGATACTTTTTGTTCATGTGGGCACGCCTCTTGTGATGTGCCCCCCAGTGAAACGCTAACGCAGACAAGGCCCTGTGGCCGCATCAAAAAATCGAAAAAAGCTGCAACAAACTGCAACACGTCACGATTTTATCTGCCTGCGGACGAGATGATGCGAAAATCACACGCAATGTGAAATGTGTGCGCGGTAAGCTGAACGAAATTCGATTTCGTGAAAACAGCGAATCAGGCGTCAACGGAAAGCGGAATGCGCCGCCCGTTCCGTTCAATCACCATGTCCCAGTGATTGACGCCGTTCAGTCCACGCGTCAGATCGCCGACCTTGTTGATGGTCACGCCGTTGACGCTGCGGATAATGTCGCCGGGCCGAAAACCCTGCCCTGCCGCAAAGCTGTTGTCCGCCACATCGGTGATCACAACGCCTTTGGCCAGAAGATCCATCTGCAAATCCACCGCCGCGGCGGGCGAAAGATTTTCCACCTTGGCGCCGCCCAGCGGGTTGCGGCCGGAAAGCGTCTGCGCTTCGCGCGGCGGGGTTTCCGGCGGAAGGCCCAGGGTGACATTCACGTCGCGGCCGGTCTTGCCGGTTTCGGCATGCACCTTCACCACTTCCCCGGAGCGGTGGGTGGCGATGCGGTAATTGAGCGATTGCATATCGTCCACAGCCGCGCCATCGACACTGGCGACGACATCGCCGCTTTTGACGCCGGCATTGGCGAGCGGGCCGCCGGGATAAACATCCTTGATCAGCACCCCGCCCGGCTTTGCCAGACCAAGCGTGGCGGCGATATCGCTGGTGACGGGCTGGCCGGTGGCGCCGATCCAGGCCAGTTTGACGCCGCTGGTGTCCTGGCCGCTTTCAACGCCTTCCACCACGCGGCGCGCAAGATTGGCGGGAATGGCGAAGCCGATGCCGACGCTGCCGCCGCTGCGCGAAAAGATCGCCGTGTTGATGCCCGCCAGCTTGCCGTCGGTGGTGACCAGCGCACCGCCCGAATTGCCCGGATTGATGGCGGCATCGGTCTGAATGAAGAACTGATAGTCGCTGGCCGAAACCTGCGTGCGGGCCAGCGCCGAGACAATGCCCATGGTGACGGTTTGGCCGACGCCGAAGGGATCGCCGATCGCCAGCACCAGATCACCCACCTGAACCTGGTCGCTGTCGGCGAAAGCCACCACCGGCAGCTTTTCGCCCTTGGTGTCGATTTTCAGAACTGCCAGGTCCGTGCGCGAATCCGCCTGCAGCACCTTGGCCTTGAACTCACGCTTGTCGGACAGCGCCA
Source organism: uncultured Alphaproteobacteria bacterium (assembly GCA_903922545.1). The sequence continues at coordinate 5,254 of CAIXUE010000171.1, forward strand.
CCACGATATCGGTGCCGCCTTCGACCACGTGATTGTTGGTGATGATCAGCCCGTCAGCGCGCACGATGACGCCCGAGCCCAGGCTTTGCTGTACGCGCTGGCGCATTTCCGGCGATGCGCCGAACAATTGCGCGAACATCGGATCGTTGAAGAAGGGATTGACCTGAACCTGGGCCACCGAACGGGCATAAACATTGACCACCGCAGGGGCGACGCGTTTGACCACCGGGGCGAAGGTCAGCTGCACCTGGCCCATGGAAGACGGCGTCGTGGACGGCGGCGTGGCGGCGGCCAGCGGCGCAGGTTGGCCCTTGGGCGGCGTCAAACGGGTGACGGCGGGCTTTTGCGGTGTTTGGGTCAAGGCCGGCATGACGGCAGCCACGACCATCACAGTCGCGGCCAAGCCGGCCAGCATGAGAGATGCCGTTTTCATCCGCGCAAATTTAGAAAAGCGGCGGCGAAAAGCAATCGGGCAATTGCGTTTCCACGCAATTGCCACAATTGAGAAACAACGGGAATAAAAGGTCTTTAGGCGTCAGCCGCTTCGTCTGCGACTTCCACCGGGCCGGAATCCTTGCCCTTGGCGTCCACATCGCGATCCACGAATTCGATGATCGCCATGGGGGCATTGTCGCCATGGCGGAAACCCGCCTTGAGAACGCGGGTGTAACCGCCGGGACGGCCCTTGTAACGGGGACCGATCACATCGAACAATTTGGTGACCTGATCGGCGTCCTTGATCTGGGCCAGCGCCTGGCGGCGGGCATGCAGATCCTTGGCGCCGCGGCGCGACAGGGTCACCAGCTTTTCGATCACCGGGCGAAGATCCTTCGCCTTGGGCAGCGTGGTGGTGATCTGCTCGTGCTTGATCAGCGCCGCGGTCATGTTTCCCCACAACGCCTTTCTGTGCGAGGCGGTGCGGTTGAGTTTGCGTCCTTGGTTACCGTGGCGCATGGCGAACTGCTTTCCTTAAAATCAGTATTGGTCTTCGTAACGCTTGGCGAGGTCTTCGATATTCTCGGGCGGCCAGCCGGGCACTTCCATGCCCAGATGCAGGCCCATTTC
>CAIXUE010000172.1 GCA_903922545.1 uncultured Alphaproteobacteria bacterium
ATCTTGGAGGCCAGCCAGCCTGTAAACGCGCCGAAAATGATCCAGCCCAGAATAATCATGTTGACCTGGCCTAGCCCGCGTCTTTTGGCGCGAAGGTTGAGATTTGCGGAAGCGGAGTGCCGTCAGCAGGGGCGACGCCAAGAAGAAACATTTGCAACAGGGTTTCATTCACACTGTTGTCGAGGATATCGGTAATCGTGTCGTGAAATTTCGTCATCTGTTCGGGCGAAAAGACAGGGGGTGAGGCGGAAGGCCAGAACTCTTTATCCAGTATTTGCTGCGGGTCCGGCGAAGCATGATCAGGACTCATGATGGCGTTGCGCGCGAACAGCACTTTCATGGTGTGCGCGTCGATCACGGCGACGGCGTAATGTGCGAAAATATAGGTTCCCTCTGTGCCCAGGCCGGTTTTGTTGAAAACGCCAAGGCCCGTGGTTTTGTAAACGCCCCAGACGGGGCGCCGCAACGGCACGAAAACAACGTACAAATCGATGTTGGGGTCGGGATTGAGGCCGGCAAGCACAGGCGCGAACTTGCCATCTTCGTTCCATAGCACTGTCTTTTCAAAGGCGGCGCGGTCGGCATTGGGTTCGACAACGGAAAAATGCTGCGACAGCAATGTGCGGGCCTGCTGCTCAATGTGCGCATCCAGATCCCAGCCGGTATCCAGCGCGGGATAGGTGCTGTGGTTTAATACCGAAAATCCCGCATGCTCCACATCAAACTGTTTCCCCAGGGCCGAAACCACCGCGACATTTTTATAATTTTTGTACGGGTTCTTTTCGGGATCTATTGGCACCATGGTGCGCGCGCCGGCGGGCGGAAGGTCCACGCCAATGTTCAGCGCGCGCAATGTTTCCACGATGGAAAGATTGAGCATGGTCGAAACAGTGCCGTGCAGCAGCTGCAACTGGTTATCCGAGAGATTGAAATCATCGCCAACCTTGAGTGCCGGGCTTGCGAAAATTCCGCAAAATGAAGGCGGAGTATTATCGCGAAGCCGGACACGGGAGTAAGCCTGGCCAATCTGTTTGCCGGTTTTTCCGTCGATGATATCGATGCCGTAATTGGTCCAAACAACAGGTGTGGCGTCGCCGAACGCCGAACCGTTTTCAAGCCCCAGGCCTTCAATTCCCGGCGCCTGATACGCAAGGCCCTTGCGCACCACGATATAGGCATCCACCTGTTCGTGGGGCAGGGTTTTTAGAAAATCCGTGAAGCCTGAAAATAGGCCATCCCACTGGCCATCGGGAATTTTGGCCAGTGCGGCGCGATCGAAAGAGACATCCTTGAACTCAAATCGCGGCGAAAGATATTGTTTCAGCCGGGCGGCGATTTCATCGTCCAGTTTCCAGCTCTGGATATCCAGGGCATGTTCCTTCGGAGCGATGAAATGATTGTTCCGCATCGTGATCTGGCTGCCGAGCGCGGAAATGACCGCAACGGTATGGATGCCGGCATAGTCGGCGGTTTGCGCACCCGGCACGCCCGCCGCGGGAAAATACATCGGAATGAAAATGACCGCGGCGTTGGCCGGGCCTGCGGCAAAGGCAAGCAGGATCAGCGCGGCGAAAAGTCGTTTCAGCATGAAGCCCCTATTTGAGCTGCACATATACCATGGTGATGGTGGCTGCCGCCATCACGGCGGTGGAAAGCCAGCCCAGTCCGCCCAGAATGGGTCCTACCCGGAAGCGGCCCATTTTTTTGGTATTGCCGGCCACCACCATCATGGCCGCCATCATGGGCACGGCGATCACCCCGTTCAGCACCGCGCTCCAGTACAGCGCCTTTATGGGATCAAGGGGGGAGTAATCGATGCCCAGGCCCAGCAGAACGGCCGCTCCGATCACGGCGTAAAAGCCGCGCGCCTGCCAGGGCATGTTATCGAGCCCGGTTTTCCAGCCGCGCGCTTCGGCAATGGCATAGCCGGACGAACCGGCCAGCACCGGAACGGCCAGAAGGCCGGTACCGATGATGCCGACGCTGAACAGGGCAAAGGCAAAACGGCCGGCGATAGGCTCCAGCGCCTTGGCCGCATCGGAGGCGGTTTGGATGTTGGTGACGCCCGCCTTGTGCAGGGTGGCCGCTGTGACGATCATGATCGCCAGCGCGATGACATTGGAGGTCAGCATGCCGCTGATCGTGTCGGTTTCGATGCGGGCAATGGCTGCGGGCGCCTGTTGCGGCGCGTTCAACAGAGGTTCGCGTTCCGGCCGCTGCTCCACTTCTTCCACTTCCTGGGCGCTTTGCCAGAAAAACAGATAGGGGCTGATGGTGGTGCCGAAGATCGCCACAATGGTGGTGGCGGCGTCTTCGGTCAGGCCTGGGTGAAGCCCGATCAGGCCCGCGCCGATATCGGCCCAATCCAGCTTCAAAAGAAACAGCAGCGCGACATAAGCAAAAAGGCTGAAGGTCAGCACCATCAGGATGCGCGCATAGCGGCGATAAGGAATGAAAAGCTGCAAGCCCAGCGACAGCAGCGCAAAGAAGATGGTGAATTCATGTTCGCCAAAACCGGTGACCAGTTTTGCCGCTTCACCCATGGCTGCCAGGTCGGCGCCGACATTGATGGTGTTGGCCAGGAAAAGAAGCCCCACCAACACCGTCACCAGCCAGCCGGGCAGCACTTCGCCCATGTTGCGGGCCAGGCCATGGCCGGTGACCCGCCCGATCAGGGCGCTGATCATCTGGATCGCCACCATCAACGGGAAGGTGAGAAGCATGGTCCAGAGCAGGCTGTATCCGAATTGCGCGCCCCCCTGGCTGTAGGTGGCGATGCCGCTGGGATCGTCGTCCGCCGCGCCGGTGATAAAGCCGGGACCCAATTGCTGCAGCAGGGCGATGCCCTTGAAGCGCGCGGGAAGGTTTTTGCGGGGTGACGTCATGGAATCAGTGAACGCCGTAAAGGAAGAGAAGTTATGCGGCTTTCGCAGGGCAGGGCGCAAATTCGGCAGAGCGAGCTAAACCAATTTTCAGGATCGAAATGGGCACCCAGGGCGTATAATAAACTGGAGTAGGAGGGCCTTTATGGAGGTTCGCATGAAATATCTTGTTTTGGCATCTGCCGCCGCTTTTTCGGTGTGCGCCCTGATGGCGGCGCCTGCCGCCGCACAGCCCACACAGGCCTGCCTGGCCAAAAACCTGGTGGAGGGCTGGAAAGTCGTCAACGATCAGACCCTGATTGTGAACGACAAGGCCGGCCGGCAATTCACGGTTTCGCTGAAAGCCGGCTGCCATGATTTGAAATGGCCCGACCATCTGGGCTGGACCGCTTCCAGCGGCTTCGCCATCGGCTGTGTCCAGCACAATGACTTTCTGTATGTGCCGGCCAATGGCGGCTTTCCCGGCCAGCGCTGCCTGATCGACAATGTAACGCCCTTCAGCAGCAGCCAGACCAGCGCCAAGTAACCGATTTTGATTCTATATAAAGCCGCCTCCGCCTGGAGGCGGCTTTATGTTATCAGGGCGGTGTATTTCGGGCCGGGGCGGTTATGCGGGGATATTTTGGCGTTGGGGTGGACGGCATTTCCAAGCCGATGAACCTGGGCAATCTGGTGCGGATCGCCAATGCGTTCGAAGCCAGTTTCTTTTTTTCGGTGGCGCCAAGGCTGAAGCTGTCTGACGCACAGAGCGACACCAGCCGGGCGCAGGGCGCGCTGCCTTTTTATTCTTTTGCCGAACCGGCCGATTTTCGCCTGCCGCTGGGCTGCCGGCTGGTGGGGGTTGAGATCACCGATGATGCGGTGGAGTTGCCGCGCTTTCGCCACCCCCAGCGCGCGGCCTATGTGTTCGGAGCCGAGCGATTCTCGCTTTCGCCCGAAATGCTGAAAGCGTGCGAATTCGTGGTGAAAATTCCCACCCGTTTTTCCATCAATGTCGGCATGGCGGGCGCCATCGTGCTTTATGACAGGCTTTTGCAGATGGGCGGCTATCCGGCGCGGCCCATGAAGCCGGGCGGCGCGGCGGATTTGCCGCCCCTTCACAAATGGGGTGCGCCCCTGGCCAGACCAAGGGGCAGCTGAGCAAATTTGACGGTGGTCAATCGCGGCATCGCATGTTAGGTCACCGCCCCATGGCCGCCGCCCTTTCCATCTCTCATCTTCGCAAGGTTTATCGCCGCGGCACCGTCGCGGTGGAGGATATTTCCCTTACCGTTCCGGAAGGGGAATTTTTCGGATTTCTTGGCCCCAACGGCGCGGGCAAATCCACCACCATTCATTGCGTCACCGGCATCGCCGAACCCACCAGCGGCAAGATCGAGATTTTTGGCGTGGATGCGGTGAAGAATTACCGCGATGCCCGCCGCCTGGTCGGCCTGTGCCCGCAGGAATTCAATGTCGATCCCTTTGCCACCCCGCGCCAGATCGTGGACTGGATGGGCGGCTATTTCGGCATGTCGGCAAAGGAACGCAAAAGCCGCACCGACATGCTGATCGAGCGTTTCGAGCTTGTGCCGCACCAGGCCAAGCAGTTCCGCCAATTGTCGGGCGGCCTCAAGCGCCGGGTGGTGCTGGCCCGCGCGCTGATCCATGACCCCAAGCTGATTATCCTGGAC
>CAIXUE010000173.1 GCA_903922545.1 uncultured Alphaproteobacteria bacterium
ATCAATTCGCTTGGTACAAAAAGAGCCATGCAGGTCACGTTCATCAGCGGCGATACGCGCGGTGGGCGGAGCCAGCACCTGTGTGCCCTTCATATGATTGACCAGTGCGATCAAGGATGGCGCGGCGAGAATTTTCAGATCGCCCGCCCAGGCCGCTTCCGGCCCATTGCCCATGGGGCAGATCAGGCTGCGCCCCGCTGCGGATGCGGCGATTGCGGCGGGCAAAACGCCGGCCACCATGGTGATGGCGGCGTCGAGCGACAGTTCGCCCAGCGCGACGTAATTGGACATCTCGCTGGCGGGCAAAATGCCCATGGCCGACAACAGCCCCAACGCGATGGGAAGATCGTAATGCGATCCTTCCTTGGGCAGATCGGCGGGCGCGAGGTTGACGGTGATGCGCTTGAAGGGCAGCGCCAGCCCGATGGCTGAAAGCGCGGCGCGAACCCGCTCTTTGCTTTCCGCCACCGCCTTGTCGGCCAGGCCGACAATATTGAACTGGCCGCCGCCGGAATCGCCGACATGCACCTGCACGTCAACTTCGCGGGCTTCAATCCCTTGAAACGCGACGGTGTAGATGTGCGCGACGGTCATGTTGCTCCCCAGCGGCGGGGAGCCTAGTGAGAATTTCGCGGACTGGCGAGTCGTCTACTCAGGCGCCACAGTGACGGCAATGCCGTCGGTGGTTTCGCTGCAGATGATCTGGCAGGACAGGCGCGAGGAATTGGGTTCCACCGCCAGCGCCATATCCAGCATGTCGATTTCGGATTCCGACGGGGCGGGAAGTTTTTCGTACCAGCCGCCGGTGACATAGACATGGCAGGTGGCGCAGGCGCAGGCGCCGCCGCATTCCGCCGCGATGTCGAGCCCGCCATCGCGCAGGATTTCCATCACGGTCCAGCCGTCACGGCCTTCCAGTTCAACGGTTTTTCCCTGACGGTCGGTGGCGATGATTTTCACGAGACACCCAGTTTCTTTTGCAGGGACGAGGAAGAGGTCGTGTACTGGAAGCGCAGCTTTTCATTCGGCCGGGCGATATGGAAAGCGGCCTGGGCCATCAGCGCGCCTTCATGGAAGCCGGACAATATCAGCTTCAGCTTGCCGGTATAGGTGTTGATGTCGCCGATGGCGAAAATGCCCGGCGTCTGGCTTTCAAAGCGGGCGGTGTCCACCGGGATCAGGTTTTCGTGCAGGTTGATGCCGAATTCGGCGATGGGCCCCAGCTTGATGGTCAGGCCGAAGAACGGCAGGAACGTATCGGCCTCATGGTGCCATTCGTTCTTGTCGGCGCCGGCAAGCGTGACGCCGGACAGCTTGCCCGGTTCGCCATGCACCGCCTTGACCGAGGCGACATGGAATTTGACTTTGCCTTCCTTTTCCAGCTCGCGCATCTGATTGACGCTGTGCGCGGCGGCGCGAAAACCATCGCGGTGATGCACCAGGGTCAGCGACTTGGCCAGCGGCGCCAGATTGATCACCCAGTCCAGCGCGCTGTCGCCGCCGCCGGCGATCAGGATGTTCTTGCCGCGGAAGGTTTCCATCTTGCGCACGGCGTAATGGACGCCGACGCCGTCGCCGGCATTTTCAAAATTCTCGATGCCCGGCACCGGCGGGCGCTTGGGCTGGAAGCTGCCCGCGCCGGCCGCGATCACGATCACCGGGGCGATGATTTCGGTGCCCGCATCGGTCTTCAGTTTCCATTTGCCGTCGGGCTGTTTTTCCAGCGCCGTGACCATTTCGCCGAAATGGAATTGCGGGTTGAAAGGGGCGATCTGCTCCATCAGCTTGTTCACCAGCTCCTGGCCGGTGACGATGGGAATGCCCGGAATGTCATAGATGGGCTTTTCGGGATAAAGCTCGGTGCATTGGCCGCCCGCGCGGTCCAGGATATCGACCAGGTGGCATTTCAGATCGAGCAGCCCCAGTTCGAACACGGCGAACAGGCCGATGGGGCCGGCGCCGATAATTGCTACGTCAGTTTCGATGGGGGCAGCAGTCATGGATATTCCACACCTAAATTCATGTAA
>CAIXUE010000174.1 GCA_903922545.1 uncultured Alphaproteobacteria bacterium
CCGCCTTTTCCAGGGTCAGGAGCCGCGCATCGGCGCGAAAAAAAGTGCAACCGCTTAACGACAGCGACCGCCGCGCGTGGTTGAGATTGGCCCGCACCGAAAATGTCGGGCCCGTCACATTCGCCAGCCTGATTGCGCGCTTCGGCAACCCTCATGCTGCCCTGGCCGAACTGCCCCGCATGGCGGCGCGCGGCGGCGGCAAGAAATTCATTCTGCCGTCCGAAGACGATATTGCGCGTGAGATCGCCGATCTCACGCGCATGGGCGGAAAATTGATCGCCAGTTGCGAGCCGGATTTTCCGCAAGGTCTTGCCGCCCTTGATCCGCCGCCGTCCGTGATCGCGGTGCTGGGCCATGTTCCGCTTTTGAAACGCGAGATGGTGGCGATTGTGGGCGCGCGCAATGCCTCGGCGCTGGCGCGCAAATTCGCATTCCTGCTGGCGCAGGATCTGGCGGCGGCCGGCATGGCCATCGCTTCGGGCCTGGCGCGCGGCATTGATGCGGCGGCGCATGAAGGCGCGCTGGGCACCGGCACCGTCGCGGTGGTGGCGGGCGGTGTGAACGTGATCTATCCGCCGGAGAATGAAAAACTTTACGAGGCCATCAAGGAACAAGGCGCCATCATTTCCGAAATGCCGCTGGGTGAAGCGCCGCAGGCGCGGCATTTTCCCCGCCGCAACCGCCTGATCTCGGGCCTTTCGCGCGGGCTTGTGGTGGTGGAAGCAGCCGAGCGTTCCGGCTCGCTCATCAGCGCCAATTACGCGCTGGAACAGGGCCGCGAAATTTTTGCCGTGCCCGGCTCGCCGCTGGATCCGCGCGCCCGCGGCGCCAACCGCCTGATCCGCGAAGGCGCCACGCTGACCGAGAGCGCCGAGGATGTTCTGGCCGTGCTGCGCCCGATCATGGGCCATGATTTTCGCGAACCGGAACCAGCCGGCACTGCGCCCACCGCACCTGCCGCCGCCGTCCTGGAACAGGAAGCTGACCGGGTGCGCCAGAAGATCGAAGAGGCTTTGGGCCCGTCCCCGCTGGCGGTGGACGAGTTGATTCGACAGACCGGCGCCCCTGCCGCTGTGGTCCTGACCGTGCTTCTGGAACTGGAACTTGCTGGCCGCTGCCGGCGCCAGCTTGGAAATTTTGTTTCCTGGGCCTGAAAAACGGCATTAAGGGCGCTTTTCAGATACAACTTATAGTAATAATAATCGTATAAATAGCTATTTATTCAACCTGTGATACTATATCGCTGACCGGCCCGGCGTTGACAGGCGCGTTCCGCTTCTATCAGTGTCCCGCCCCGCCGCGCCATTTCTGGGCCCGGCCTTGTCGCAGGACCCGAGCCACCCCAGATAAGCCCTTCAAAAAACCAAGGTAATTCAGCCCGGTATGAACGTCCTCGTTGTCGAATCCCCAGCCAAAGCCAAGACCATCAATAAGTATCTCGGCTCCGGCTACAAAGTGCTGGCCAGTTTCGGCCATATCCGCGACCTGCCCTCCAAAGACGGGTCGGTGAAGCCGGACGACGATTTTTCCATGGTCTGGGAGGTCGATGGCCGCGCCCAGGGCAAGATGAAGGACATCGCCAGCGCTGTGAAAGGCGCCGACAAGCTGATCCTGGCCACCGACCCTGACCGGGAAGGCGAAGCGATCAGCTGGCACATTCTGGAAGTGCTGCGCCAAAGCCATGTGCTGGGCAAAATTCCGGTGGAACGGGTTGTGTTCAACGCCGTCACCAAAACCGCGATCCTGGAAGCAATCCAAAACCCCCGCAAAATCGACCAACCGCTGGTGGATGCCTATCTCGCCCGCCGCGCGCTGGATTATCTGGTGGGCTTCACCCTCTCGCCCGTGTTGTGGCGCAAGCTGCCGGGCGCGCGTTCCGCCGGCCGGGTGCAATCGGTGGCGCTGCGTCTGGTGGTGGAACGCGAAACCGAGATCGAAGCTTTCCGCGCGCAGGAATATTGGAGCATCGACACCGATATCGAAGCCGGCAGCGGTCATTTTCCCGCCCGGCTCATCCAGCTTGACGGCAGGAAGCTGGAAAAAATGTCGCTGGCCAACGAGGCCGACGCCACCCGCGCCGTTGACGCCATCAAGGCGCAGAAATTTTCCATCGGCAGCGTTGAGGCCAAACCGGTCAAGCGCAATCCCTCCCCGCCTTTCATCACCTCAACCCTGCAGCAGGAAGCGTCGCGCAAGCTGGGCTTCAATGCCAAGCGCACCATGCAGGTGGCCCAGGGACTTTATGAAGGCGTGGAAATCGGCGGCGAAACCACCGGCCTGATCACCTATATGCGGACCGATGGCGTCACCATGGTTGGGGAAGCCATCACCGAAGCGCGCGGCGTGATCGGCGAGAAATATGGCGCCCGTTATGTGCCCTCAGCCCCCCGCGCCTATACCAGCCGCGCCGCCAATGCCCAGGAAGCGCATGAGGCCATCCGCCCCACCAGCTTCGCCCGCACACCCGAAGAAGTGGCGCGCTATCTGGAGGGCGATGCCGCCAGGCTTTATGAACTGATCTGGAAACGCGCCATCGCCAGCCAGATGGAATCGGCCGAACAGGAACGCACCACTGTCGATGTGATCTCGGCCGACAAGAAGATCACTCTGCGCGCCACCGGCACTGTGACGTTGTTCGACGGCTTTTTGACGCTGTATCTGGAAGGCGAAGACGACGCAGTCGATGACGAAGGCTCGCGCCTGCCCAAGGTCACCGCCGGCGATGCCGCCCGGACCGAGAATGTCAACGCCGCCCAGCATTTCACCGAGCCGCCGCCGCGCTATTCCGAAGCCAGCCTGGTCAAGAAGCTGGAAGAGCTGGGAATCGGCCGGCCTTCCACCTACGCCACCATTCTTTCCACCCTGCGCGACCGCGCCTATGTGCGCCAGGACCGCGGCCGCTTTTACCCGGAAGACAAAGGCCGGCTGGTTACGATCTTCCTGCAAAGCTTTTTCAAGCGTTATGTCGAATATGATTTCACTGCCGATCTGGAAGAACGATTGGATGAAGTGTCTGCCGGCTCACTGGACTGGAAAAAATTGCTGCGCACCTTCTGGACCGATTTCTCGGCGGCGGTCGGCGGCACCAAGGACCTGAAGATCCGCGACGTGATCGACACGCTGGAAGGCGTGCTGGGTCCGCACATCTTTCCCGCCAGGGAAGACGGCGCCGATCCGCGCAAATGCCCGGTCTGCGCCGATGGCCGGTTGAATTTGAAGCTGGGCAAGTTTGGCGCCTTCATCGGCTGCACAAACTATCCGGAATGCCGTTTCACCAAGCAGCTGGGCGCCAGCGAAGGCGATGCCGGCCCGCAAGATATCGGTGAGGATCCCGAAACTGGTGAGAAAATCACCCTGCGCACCGGCCGTTATGGCCCCTACGTTCAGCGCGGCGACGGTGACAAGCCAAAACGCAGCGGCCTGCCGCAGGGCACCGACAAGGCCGATGTGGACATGGAATTGGCACTAAAGCTGCTGGCCCTTCCGCGCGAAGTCGGCTTGCACCCGGAAGACGGAAAAAAGATCACGGCCAACTTTGGCCGCTTCGGGCCTTATGTGAAGCACGACACTATCTACGCGTCCCTGCCCTCGGCCGAGGATGTGTTCGACATCGGCCTGAACCATGCCGTCACGCTCATCGCCGAGAAGAAGGCCAAGGGCCCGGGCCGCCGGGGTGCGCAGGTGCTCAAAGATCTGGGTGCGGCCCCCGACGGACGCGCCATCAAGGTGCAGAAGGGCAAGTTCGGACTTTACGTCAGCGATGGCGATGCCAATGCCACCCTGCCCGAAGGCACCGAGCCCGAGAGCGTTACCATGGAACAGGCGCTGGCGCTGATCGCCGAACGCATCGCCAAAGGCGGCGGCAAGAAGAAGAAAAAGAAGGCTGAGTCCCCCAAAAGGGAAATCAAAGCCAAAGCAGAAAAACCCGCAAAGCCGGTAAAGAAAGCCGCGCCGAAAAAGAAAGCCGCCGCGAAGAAAAAACCGGAACCGGTGGCGGGCGAATAGTTGGCCCGCAAGACCCCGGCAAACGCGCCCAAGCTCGACAAAGACCGGCTGCTGGCTTTGCTCGCCGCCAATCCCGGCGCCACCAAGCGCGATTTGGCGCATCTGAGCGGGCTCAAAGGTTCGGACCGCATTCTGCTCAAGCGCCTGCTCAAGGAGCTTGAAGTCGAAGGCGTCATCGCCGGAAAACCGAAAAGTGGTTTCACCAA